>CAZKJA010000074.1:7528-12395 GCA_964552925.1 uncultured Treponemataceae bacterium | reverse complement strand
CCCGTCCCCGGCAAGAAGGCCGGGGAATGGGCAGAATTCGGCGGCCTTCTTGGCGGAGCGCCGATCATGCCGGTGCACCCCTTCTCCAGCGATGCCTTCATAGCCCGCGGAGGAAGGATACCTGCGCCGATTACGAGTTTCAGGAACTAGCCCGAATATCTCACACCTTGCCAAGAGTTTGGGGTAACTCATTGGTGTTTAAAGAAATCGGCAAGGCCCGCGTAATCGGGCTGATCCCGGCGTCGCTCCTCGTCTCGGTGCTCACATACCAAAAGTATGCTCCGCTCCTCGACTTCGATCGCTCCTTGGGCTAAGCCCGATTCCGCTGTGAGATATCCAGGCTAAATAAAACAAAAACCATTGAAATGCCAGGAAAAGATGGTATAGTACGTGGTTGATAAGTCCAAGTAAACAAAAAATATTTATTGATTGAATCCCTGGCTTAAACAACTTGTACGGCATCCGGATTCCTTGATGGGTTACGCTCATCCGAGGAGGCTTTGGCGATGCTGAATAGTCTTCCCTATTTGTTGCTCATCGCTTCAGCTTTGTTCGTATTCGCCGTTCCGGCAAGTGCCCAGAAGCCGGTATCCAAACACCCGATAGTCATGGACGTGACTCCCGTCGTCTCGCTCCCGCTGGGCGAGAGTTCCGAATTCTTCACAATCGGAGGAGGCATGGCGCTCTCCGGCGGCTTCGGTTTCGGAGAGGGAACGCTTCGCCTGGGAACGGGTGTGCGCGTGGAGTATGACTACACCCCGTTCAAGGCGGACGACTCGCTTTCAATCGTGCTCGCGGAGGCTCGCGGCGGATTGCAAATCAGCCTGTCCCCGCGGCTTTCTGTATCCAGCTCCGCCGGTCTCGGCTACGGGTACGGTGTGTTCAACTCCGGCGGTACGGGAGGAGGCTTTGCCACCTTCGGGGTCGACGTGGGGGTATCGTTCCTCTTGACATCGGCCATAGACCTCGGAGCCGGAGTCGCCTACCGCAACCACCTTGGCTTGTACCATGGCATAGGCCTTACCCTTGGCACCTCGGTGTTCCTGTCCGGGAAGCCCGCCCGCGTGGCCAGGCTCGAAGCCGCGGCTCCGGTGAATGCCGCGTTGCTCGCCGGTGCCCGTACCGATCGCCCGGGCGAGGGCCTCGACCTGGTCAAAGTCGAATTCGATGAAATCTACCCCGTTTTCAAAAGTTGGTATGACACGCGGCCTCTGGGCCGAGCCCTCGTCCAGAACACCGAAGACAAAAAGATCGAAGGCATCAAGCTCACGTTTTACATGAAGCAATACATGGACGCGCCCAAGGACTGCCCCGCGCCCGTGAGCCTGGAGCCTAAAGAATCGCTGATGGTGGATATCACTTCGCTCTTCACCGACGCCATCCTCGAAGTCACCGAAGGGACGAAAGCAAAGGCCGAGATAATCCTCGAATACACCAAGGACGGGGGGACGTACCGCTCGGTGCGTAACGAGACAGTGCGCCTTCTGGACCGCAACGCGATGCGCTGGGATGACGACCAGCGCGCCGCGGCGTTCGTCACCGCCAAGGACCCGCGCGTGCTTTCGTTCGCCAAGAACGTCGCCGGCATTGTCCGGGACTCGGGATCCAAGGCGGTCGACCTGAACCTCCTGGTCGCTATGGGCATCTACAAGGCGCTCGACCTGTACGGGCTTTCCTATGTAGTCGACCCGAAGACTCCGTTCGCCGAGTTCTCCAAATCAGCCAATGCCGTCGACTACCTCCAGTTCCCCCGGCAGACCCTCGAGTACCGCGGCGGCGATTGCGATGACCTGTCGATCCTGTACGCGGCGCTCCTGGAGTCGGTCGGTATTGAAACCGCATTCATCACGGTTCCAGGCCACATCTTCATGGCCTTTGCCCTCGACCTGCCCGCGGCAGACGCGCCGCGATCCTTCACGAGCGTCAAGGACTTGCTTGTCCGTGACGGCAGGATTTGGATCCCTGTTGAGGTGACCGAACGCCGGAACGGCTTCCTGGCCGCCTGGCAGACGGGGGCGGGAGCCTGGCGCGAGGCCGTCGCGACAAGCAGCGAGGGTTTCTTCCCGGTGCATGAAGCCTGGAAGGAGTACGCGCCCGTGGGACTTCCCGGCGCGTCTTCCGACATCTCTATGCCGCCCGTCGACGCAATCACCTCGGCCTTCCTCAAGGAATCGACCCGCTTCATCGACCGCGAGATATTCCCGATGGTGACAAAACTTGAAGCCGAAGTAAAGAATACCGGAGGCAGCCCAGCGTCGCGCAACAGGCTGGGCATCCTGTACGCGAAGTACGGCAAAATGGACCAGGCAGAGGCCGAGTTCAAGGCTTCGCTGACCAAGGAAGAGTTCGTGCCTGCGATACTCAATCTGGGCAACCTGTACTATCTGGCCAAGGACTACAAGAAAGCCCTGGAGCCGTACGCAAGGGCGGTTAAGCTGGATCCGCAGAATCCCCGCGCAAGGCTCGCTCTTTCTATGGTGCAATACGAGCTCGGCAGCTTTGAACAGTGCAAAGCGGGCTGGGAACAGGCCCGAGGCATCGACCCGGCTTTAGCGGAACGGTACGCGTATCTGGGCGGAATCGGTGAGAGCACGTCGAGGGCAGGCGCGGCTGATAGCCGAAAAGGGGCGGTGCTATGGACAGAGTGATGCGTAAGCGCATGATCCGGCGAATATTCTGTGTATCCCGAACGGCAGCCGCCGTTGTGATTATTGGCATTTCTGTAATGGGCTGTCCGAGCGCCTTTGACTCTGCCTTGCTTGAAAGGATCGAACAGAAAGTCGAAGTGTTCAACCAAGCCCAAGTACCCGATATATCCTTCAAGCAAGCGGACACGGTGATCGCCGATGGAGATGGGATCTACACCTTCGAAAACGCGTATGAAGGCAGTTATGAAGATGTGGTCTTTACGATAGTAAACAATGGTACAGGGGATCTGCATCTGGATAATCCTCCGATTGTAATCTCGGGGGACCATGCGGCTATGTTCGTGATCATTACCCCGCCGTCATCGAACACGCTCCCGGCAGGGCAGAGCACAACTTTTACGCTCCGGTTCACACCCGTTGGGGTACCTGGCACCAAGACGGCCACGATCGGCATCGTCAACGATGACCCGGACGAAAATCCGTATAATATCACCGTCCGTGGAACCATAGGCCCGGAGTTCGACCTCAAGGTGGGAGCTGTCGATATCGCGAGTGGAGGCAACCATGACTATACCCCTTCGGATCCCGTGGTATTGGGGACGACGGTCGATGTAGTGTTCACAATATCGAACCCCGGAACCGCGACGCTTGAACTGAGCGGATCGCCGCTGGTGGCAGTTTCCGGTGCGGATGCAATGCAGTTCGAGGTGATCAGTCCTCCTGCGGGTTCCGTGGCCGCAAAGGTGAGTACGAGTTTCACTGTCAGGTATCTCGCTACCAAACCGGGGGATTCCTTGGCGACGCTTGCGATCACCAGTTCAGATCCTGACGAGGGTGTATACAGCGTTATGGTGTCCGGGGCTGGTAAAATGCAAGTAGCAAGTACACTCATCGAAGCTGGTTTATCCCATACGGTCTCACGGAAAACCGATGGCACAGTATGGACTTGGGGGTTGAATAGTACTGGTCCACTTGGTGATGGAACATTCGAGAATAGTTCGACCCCGGTTATGGCTTCCGGCTTAGTGGACGCCGCAGCTGTCTCCGCTGGAAGCTCGCATACAATTGCTCTGTTGAATGATGGCACGGTTTGGACTTGGGGCAATAACTATTATGGAACGCTAGGCGACGGTACTTCAAATACCACAAGGCAGGAGCCCGGGCAAGTCGGAGGACTAGAAGGATTCATCGCGGTCGTAGCAGGTGCCTCCCACAACCTGGCTCTCAAATCAGATGGAACGGTATGGGCGTGGGGAAACAACGATCATGGTCAGGTAGGAAATGGTGAATCTGGCGGCATCTGTTCGATACCCGTCCAGGTAGCGGGTTTGACGGGTATAATTGCGGTATCGGCTGGGTATTACCACTCCGTGGCGTTAAAGTGGGATGGAACCGTTGTCGCCTGGGGTTACAATGACTATGGTCAACTTGGCGACGGAAATTCCGGAAACACGCTTGTGATACCAACGCAGGTACCCGGTTTGGCAGGCGTGTCCAAGCTTGCGGCAGGGCACTACCATACGATGGCATTGAAGCTGGACGGTACCTTGTGGGCATGGGGGCGCAATACATACGGTCAGCTGGGAGACGGCACTTCCGGTAATAATAAGACCGTACCGGTACAGGTAGTCGGAGTCGGAGGTAGCGGTTATCTAGCCGATGTCGTGGCTTTGGCGCCAGCATCAAATCATACGATTGTTCTCAAATCCGACGGGACTGTACTATCATGGGGTTATAATCTTAAAGGCCAGCTGGGTGACGGGACGATCGTTCAAAGTACAACGCCGGTTCAGGTTTCTGGTTTGGCGGACGTCGATTGTATCGCGGCGGATGGCTTGCATGGGATGGCACTGAAAGAAGATGGAACGGTGTGGACCTGGGGCAACAACCAGTATGGCCAACTGGGAAACGGTACATCCGGTAATTATCAAATGGTTCCCGTGCAGGTCGCAGGTATAAGCCGGGTTGCCTCGATGGAAGGCGGACAGACTCATACGGTGGTATGCAAATCGGATACTACCGTATGGGCTTGGGGCAATAACAACTATGGGCAGATAGGCGATGGTACGTCGGGAAATTTCCGGACAATGCCCGTATTAGTGTCCGGTTTGACAGAGGTAAGCTCTGTCGCGGCGGGTACCTACCATTCGCTGGCTCTTAAATCAGACGGAACCGTTATGGCATGGGGATCGAATAGCTTGGGACAACTTGGCGATGGT
>CAZKJA010000074.1:0-7518 GCA_964552925.1 uncultured Treponemataceae bacterium | reverse complement strand
GAAATACTCGGACGAGTCCGGTCACGGTCTCCGGATTGTCCGGCGTGGTGGCGATTGCGGCGGGATCCTACCATACAGTGGCACTCAAAAGCGATGGCTCCGTTTGGGTTTGGGGGCGTAACAACTATGGACAATTGGGCATAGACGCCACTGATTCCAACCCGCACCCGTTGCCGGAACGAGTTATGGGTCCAGAAGGCGTAGGTTGGCTTGAGAATATTATAGCTGTAGGAGCCGGTGAAGCCCGTACTGTAGCACTCAAGGATGACGGAACCGTATGGTCTTGGGGCGATAATTCTTCAAACCAGCTAGGCGACGGTATCCCATCCTATACAGAGGTTTTATCCGAAGTACCGGTACAGGTGGTTGGGGTTGGGGGATCGGGATGGCTTGGCGGCGTCGTAGCGGTTTCCGCCGGCAACCTACACACCGTAGCTCTTTTGTCGGATGGAACCTTGGTGGCATGGGGCAATAACAGCAAAGGTCAAATCGGCGATGGTACAATCGCGGCGAACCTGGGGCCAGTCCAGGTTGTAGGAACCGGTGGTACAGGCTTCCTTGAAGATGTTTCAGTAGCTGTAGCTGGTGAAAACCATACGATAGCATTGAAAGATGACGGCACTCTGTGGGCATGGGGAAGCAACAACAATGGCCAATTGGGTCTGGATGTGATAGATACAAATGCGCATATGTTGCCAGCTCAAGTGGTAGGAAGCGGTGGGACAGGATATTTCGAAATGGGAGTTTCCATTTCATCAGGGAACGACAGCGTGCTGGCTTTGAAGACGGATGGGACACTGTGGGCTTGGGGTGACAACTATTATGGCCAACTAGGCGATGGTACATCTCTTAATGACAGTGATACCCCGGTACTTTCTGGTGGGGCGCTGAATCTGTACTAGAGGTTTGATCCAGTTTGCACTGGCAAGGAGTATGTAGTTCCTCGAAGCTTGTTGCTGTATCAGAAAGTGGCCGCTTGTGGTTGTCCGGAACAAGCATACCCTGCCTGGAATAGTACCCATCGCAGCAAGCCATAAGGTACGAGGAGCTACCAACTCCTATTCCTCCGTCCCGCCCCCGCTCCGCAACTCCCCAAGCCGTCGGGAGAGGTTGTTCGGAAGCACGGCAAGGCGTTCGGCGGCCTTTGTGATCGAGCCGCTCGACAACGCCACCTGCCGCTCGATGTAGGCGAGTTCCATCCGGCGCTTGGCCTCTTTGAGCGGCATCGGTTCGTCCAGCGGATAGACAGCTCCGGCGGCTGTGCGGATAGCGGGAGACCAGCCCATCGCGTCGAGCGATTCGAAGAGGGCCGCGTCCAGGGGCGCACCCGCCGACAGCGCGACCGCTCGCTCCATCACGTTTTTGAGTTCGCGCACGTTGCCCGGATACTCGCGGCGCGACAAGTATAGAAGCGCGTCATCGTTTGGTTCGACGGAGCCCAGCCTCGCCGCGAAGAAGCGGGCGAGACCCGGAATGTCGGACGCGCGTGCTGACAGTGGCGGCACCGCGAGCGGCACCTGGGCGAGACGGTACAGCAAGTCTTCCCGGAAGCTACCTTTAGCCGCTTCGGTCTTGAGGTCGCGGTTGGTAGCCGAGACGACCCGGATGTCGGCCTTCCTGGGCTCGTCGGCGCCGACTGGACGGTATTCCCCCGTCTCGATCGCGCGCAGGAGCTTGGCCTGCATGGCCAGGGGCAGCTCGCCGGCCTCGTCGAGGAACAGCGTCCCGCCGGAAGCCTCGGCGAAGCAACCCGCCCTGTCGCGGTCGGCGCCTGTGAACGAGCCTTTGCGATGGCCGAACAGCTCGCTCTCGGCGAGCTCGGAGGGTATGGCTGCGCAGTTGATAGCGACGAAGCGGCCATCGCATCGTGCCGAGCGGAGGTGTATCCATCGCGCGAGCGGCTCCTTGCCAGATCCGCTCGGTCCGTGGAGCAGCACTCCCAGGGAGCTCGCGGCTGCCTTCTCGGCCGCGATGACGAGCGCCTTCATCACCGGGGACTCGCCGACGTACAGGTGCTCGGCCAGCCAGGCGTCGCGCCCGGCCTTGTCCGACCTCGCCAAGGCTGATTTGGCTCCGGCCAAGGCAATAGCCACCTCGAGCCTGTCGAGGTCGACGGGTTTCTCGAGCATGTCGACCGCGCCGGCCTTGATCGCCCGGACCGCGTTCTTAGCGTCGGCGAGGCCGGAGACCATCGCCGTGGGTATGCCAGCCGACACATAGCCATCGAGCGCGTCGAAGCCGTCAAAGTCGCCCAGCGCGATATCGAGGAGCACTATGTCGTACTTTCCCTCGATCGCGGAAGCGGGGGGCGGGGTCGCCGCCGCGCTGGCCTCGTGGCCCTTGAGCCTCAGGTAGTCGGTCATCGATGCCAGGTAGGAGCGGTCGTCGTCGATTATAAACACCCTGGCCATTACGTTCCACCTCCGACGGGAAAGATCAAAGTGAAAGCGAGCCCGCCGGCTTCGCTCATGCCAATCTCGAGCCGGCCGCCGTGGAGTGCGGCTATGCGCCCTACGAGCCAGACGCCGAGGCCGGCGCCGTCGGGCTTGGTCGTGAACCTTGCAGAGCCGACGCGACTGGCGATGGCTGGATCGAGGCCCGTGACGGAATCGGTGTATTCCATTACATATTCATCACCGGGCGCCTTCAAGGCAAGGACGGCGCGGAACGGGACGCCGCGTTCGGCGCAGGCCTCGAGGCTGTTGGACAGCAGGTTGATGAAGGCCTCCACGAGATAGCCCCGGTCGAAACGCGGCTGTGGACCGCTACCTGCTCGTGTCACGCTGACATCGCCTGCTTCTATTCCCCGGCCCCTCGCCCCGAGCGTCGAGCATGCTTCCCTGAAAGCCTCCTCCGGGTCTAGCTCCGCGAGTTCCGGATCCTTGAATCCGGACAGCGAGCGTACTCGGGAGAACAGGGACGCCAGGCGCGCGGCCTCGGCCTCGGCCCTGGACATGGCGGCCCTGGCGTCCGCCATGGCGCTTTCGGCGCCGGTTTCCAGCGCAGTTCGCGCCGTACTTGCCGACAGCGTAAGCGAAGCCAGAGGCGTGCGGGCCTGGTGGGCCAGGAATGCCGAGGCTTCGCCCCAGCCCTGGAGCGCCCGGAGCTCCGAGCGCATGCGCTCCCTGTCTCCAAGAGCGGCGATGAGGCCGTCGAGTTCTTCCTCCACCGCGCCGAATTCGTCGCGTAGACCGGAGGAGAAGCTTTCCGTCGACTCGCCTCGGCGAATGCGGAGGATCCCGTCGCGCAACCTGGCCCAGCGCTTGGTCAGGGCCGCGGCGGCCGCGGCGGAAACGGCGAGCGCGGCGATTATCTCAGCTGCAAGGAATACGCTCCACGCGGCGGCCGTGCCGATCGCGCTGTCGCGCTCGAGCACCGTACGCCTCGCCACGTCGCGCCGCACCGGACCGAGCGCGTCCTGCAATGACCGCGCGTCGACTCGATTTCCCTCCGTCGCCGCGCGCGCGATGGCTGACAGCGAATCGACCGATGACTGCAGTTTGGCGAGTTCCGTGGCATCATGCTTCGGGGCGAAAACCGTAAGGCCGATCGCCGCCCCTCCCAGGAGGGTCGCCGAGACGGAGAACGAGACCAGGAATATCCTCGATCGCAGTTTCATCGGGCTAATAATACGGCACGAGCCCGACCGAGTCGAGCTCCCGGTAGCTTGCCGCGGGTTTGTAGCCCCATACGACCATCGGGTCGTAACCGGGGTCTTCGGGTAGCGACAGGCTCACCTTGCAGCCAAGGGCGAGGGGGAAGCGCAAGGCGGAAACCGGGCCGAGCTCAATCCTGTTGAACCTTGAAGCTATCGCCCACGCGGCGGCCTTGTCGGCTGTCATGTGCGTGCCGCCCGTTTCGGAAACCCTGACCTCGTAGCGGAGGCCATCGTAGCCTATGTCGCGGTAGGCTTCGGCCTTGGCGTTCCCGGCCCAGATCGTCGCGTGTATGCGTACGCTGAACGAAGCGTCCACCACGCGCTCCAGATCCGGGCCCGGCAAGTCAAGGACCTCCACCGAGGCATAGAACGTCGTTGCGTCGCGAAAAGGCCGAAGCGTCGTCGTCGGCGGCTCTCCGGCCGTCGAGAGGCCGAGGAGAGCCGCGATGCCGAGCACAAAGCCCTTGAACCAGGACCCCATTTGTATCTGCCGCTACTTCCTGCTACGGGTACTCGAAGCGTAGCTCGCGCTCATCGCCTGGTACGAATCGAGCATGCGCTCCTCGTCTGACTTGCCGGTTGCCAGCATTATGATTCCGGAGATGAGGCTCGGGAGGGTCCAGCTCAGCGCGCCAATCACGTTGTCATCGAATTCGTCCCAATCACCCGTCACCGCGGCCGCTATTGCGTAACCGCCGGCCGTGGCCAACGGCCAGGATACGTTGATGACCCCGCCGACTATCCTGCCGCGCCTGGCTTCGTCGGCCAGCTCCTTCATGAGGCCGTAGGCGATTGCTTCCTGCACTACCGGGTCGGTTTCGGCGTAGAGGTAAGCGTACTCCTCCTTATAGCCGTCAACCGGTTTGGCGAGCATTGCGACACCTATGCCGCCGAGGAGCAAACCCACTCCGCCGGTACCGATCGACAGGCCGCGCGTCAGCATTTGGCCGTTTTCGTCCTCGTACAAGCCGCCCGGGGTAGGTGGGGTGAACGAGTACAGAGTCCCGGCCAAACCGGCTGAAAACATCAAGCTGCCCATGCCGGTGAGCCATACCCCGCCGGATTTGTTATCCTTTTCGTCCTTCACGAAGTAGTCGGTCAGGATCGATACGGCGAACTGGGGATCCGACCGCCCGGCCTGGCCCGTGGGCAAAGGCGTCGCGGCCGGCGTCTGGGCAAAGGTTCCTGCTGAAATGGCGCACGTTATAATCGCGGCGGCTATCGCTCTTTTCATTGCATCTCCTTATGGACGGCGATGGATTGCTTCCCCCCGCCCGCCGATTATATAGCAAGATTCGTGCCAAGTTAGTAAAAGACGGATAATCGGCATTAAAGCGCTCCAGACGCTTGATTTCGTACCGATTGTCAGTATCGACGTATCGAAAACGATAGTGTATCCATATCGAAAATGATAGGTAGTTCCTCGAAGCTTGT
Source organism: uncultured Treponemataceae bacterium (assembly GCA_964552925.1). Lineage (GTDB taxonomy): Bacteria > Spirochaetota > Spirochaetia > Treponematales > UBA12059 > SZUA-370. Next base: position 2,426 of record CAZKJA010000074.1, on the reverse strand, counting down.
TGCCAGCCTGGATTGCTACCATATGGAGTACTCTTGATTGAACCGCGCTACTTGGGAAGGTACTCCGGGCAGGAAAAACACAAGCTTCGAGGAACTAGCTACCTTTATATCCCACTCGATTCCATGCTATAGTCGCCCCCATGGCACCGAAGGCTTCAGCATCAGCGTATGACGAATCGAAGATAAAGACCCTCTCGTCGCTCGAGCACATCCGCCTGCGGACCGGCATGTATATCGGGCGCCTGGGCACTGGCAACAATCCCGACGACGGTATCTACGTACTCTTGAAGGAAGTGGTTGACAACGCGGTTGACGAGTTCATCATGGGTTGCGGCGACAGGATATCGGTCACCGTAAAGGATGGCTCCGTGTCGATACGTGACCGCGGGCGTGGCATTCCGCTCGGGAAGGTGATCGACTGCGTGTCGGTGATAAACACCGGCGCCAAGTACTCCGATGACGTGTTCCAGTTCTCAGTCGGCTTGAACGGCGTCGGCACCAAGGCGGTCAACGCGCTGTCGTCGCGCTTCCGCGTCGTCTCGTACCGAGAGGGCAAGTACTTCGAGGCGGTCTTCGAACGCGGCGTCATAAAGGGCAAGCGCGAGGGCAGCGCAGGGCGCGAACCGAGCGGCACGCTCGTCGAGTTCACGCCCGACCCCGAGAAGTTCGGCGAGTACGCGTACAACATGGAGTTTGTCGAGAAGCGTATGCGCCACTACGCGTACCTGAATTCCGGTTTGACTCTCGAGCTCAACGGCCAGGAGTTCTCCAGTACGAACGGTCTTCTCGACCTCCTCAAGGACGAGACGGGCGAGGACGTGCTGTACGAGGCCGGCTACTGGCGCGGCGACAAGATTGAATTTTCATTCACGCATTCCAACAACTACGGCGAGGAGTACTTCAGCTTCGTCAACGGACAATACACCTCGGACGGCGGGACGCACCTCTCGGCGTTCCGCGAGGGGTTCCTCAAGGCGGCCAACGAATTCTTCCAGGCCTCGTACAAAGGCGAGGACATACGCGAGGGCCTCGCCGCCGCGGTCGCCATCAAGCTTATGAACCCGATGTTCGAGAGCCAGACTAAAAACAAGCTTGGCAACGGCGACATCAAGCCGTGGATAATCCAGGAAGTCGTCCGGGGCGTCGACGACTACCTGCGCCGCAACCCCGCGTCCGCCAAGCGGCTCCAGGAAAAGATAGCCGCCAACGAGAAGCTTCGCACCGAGCTCAACGTCGTCAAGAAGGAAGCCCGCGAGGCGGCCAAGAAGATAGAGCTGAAGATCCCCAAGCTCAAGGACTGCAAGATCCACTTAGGCGACGGCCCCGACGGCGAGCGCTCGACAATCTTCCTCACCGAGGGGCAATCGGCGACCGGTTCGATGGTCAGCTCGCGCGACGTTATGAGCCAGGCCATATTCAGCCTGCGCGGCAAGCCCGAGAACATGCACGCCCGCAAGCGCACAGCGATCTACAAGAATGAAGAGCTGTACAACATGATGATGGCGCTCGGCATCGAGAACGACATCGAGGGTCTCCGCTACGCACGCATAGTGCTGGCGACCGACGCCGACTACGACGGCTTCCACATAAGAAACCTGCTGCTCACGTTCTTCCTCACCTTCTTCGAGGAGCTCGTCACGCAAGGACGCGTGTTCATCCTGGAAACGCCCATCTTCCGCGTACGTACCAAAAAAGAAACACGGTATTGTTACAGCGCCAAGGAGCGCGACGAGACCGTCAAGGCGCTCGGCTCGAGCTCGGAAGTGACTCGGTTCAAGGGCCTCGGCGAGATAAGTCCCAACGAGTTCGGCCAGTTCATAGGCGAGGACATACGCCTCGTATCGGTAGACGTGCAGACGCTCAAGGCCGTCCCCGAGGTGCTCGCCTTCTACATGGGCAAGAACACCCCCGAACGCCGCGACTACATTATGAAAAACCTCATCAACGACTTATGATACGGCCTGATACTCGGCTTGGTATACATTTTACCACAGAGACACAGAGACACAGAGGAATACAAGATATAGAGGAGGAAGATGAGTGAGAAAAGAAATTCCGATCATTAATTTTCCATTTTCCATTTTTCATGGTTCTGGGGTTCAACTCTTTTCATTCTCTTGTTTCCTCATTTTCCTCTCTGTGTCTCTGTGCCTCTGTGGTTTTCATTTCTGTAAAGGTAATATATGGCATATGTGAAGAAGTTATTCAGCGAGAATTTCCTCTACTACGCGAGTTACGTGATAAAGGACCGCGCAATACCCGAGCTCGAGGACGGGCTCAAGCCGGTGCAGCGACGGATAATGCATACGCTGTTCGAAGCCGACGACGGCAAGTACCACAAGGTGGCCAATATCGTCGGCTCGTGCATGAAGTACCATCCGCACGGCGACGCGTCGATATACTCGGCCCTCGTCGTACTGGCTAAC
>CAZKJA010000073.1:0-12451 GCA_964552925.1 uncultured Treponemataceae bacterium | reverse complement strand
TCCAGGACGAGTACGAGTGCTTCTTCATCATAGCGGACCTCCACACGCTGACGACAAAGCCCGAGAAGGAGAACATCGAGGCTCTGGCAGACAACGTGCGCTCTGCCGCGCTCGACTACCTGGCCTGCGGCATCGACCCGGCGCGCTCGGTCATCTACCTGCAGTCGGCGGTGCCCGAGGTGATAGAACTGTCGCTCTTTTTTCAGAACCTTATAACCGTGCCGCGCCTGTCCAGAGTGCCGAGCCTCAAGGAAATGGCCCAGGGCGCCGGCATCGAGGAGATGCCCTTCGGGCTCCTCGGGTACCCGGTCCTCCAGGCCGCCGACATCCTGCTGCCGCGCGCGCACCTCGTGCCGGTCGGCAAGGACAACGTCGCCCACGTCGAGGTCACCCGCGAGATAGCCCGCAGGTTCAACTACCTGTACGGCGATACCTTCCCGATCCCCGACGTACTGGTATCCGAGTACGGATCCCTCGTCGGCACCGACGGCAACTCGAAGATGTCGAAGTCCCTGGGCAACGCGATATTCCTGTCCGACGACGCGAAGACCGTGGAGAAGCGCGTCATGTCGATGTACACCGACCCCAACAGGATCAGCGCCGACGTCCCCGGCACCGTCGAGGGCAACCCCGTATTCCAGTACCACGATGCCTTCAACCCGGACAAGGCCGAGGTGGAGGACCTGAAGACCCGCTACCGCGCCGGCAAGGTCGGCGACGTCGAAGTCAAGCAGAAGCTTGCCAAGGCTCTCAACGCCTTCCTTGACCCGATACGCGAGCGCCGCGCCAAGTACGAGTCGACGAGCGGACTGGCCGACGAAGTCGTCTACGACGGCACCCTCCGGATGCGCGAGGAAGCCCGCGCCACGCTGAACGCCGCCAAGAAGGCGATGGGCATCTCCGCCGTCTGGAACCGCCTGGCGCGCAAGGCCGAGGACGTCAAGAAGAAGAGGGAAGCATGAAAGACATCCTTTCGTACTACGCCGACTGCAACAGGAAAATCAACGAGGCGATGAACGACGTGATCACCAGACGCATCACAGGGGACAGATAAGCAATATCCTGGACAACCTGAACATCGAGAACAACTATTCGAATATGATTTATTATTGATTCATATGAAGGAACCGGGTGATGGCTTAAACCATACAGGCAAATATTGGAAAATTAATTCGGACGGAGGATAGTGAATGGGACAGATCGTACTGGACGGAAAAGAAACAGCGCTTGAAATTGAAAAGGATTTGCGGCTGCGTGTTTCGAAAATAATGCATGAAAAGAACATACAGCCTGTTCTAGCGACGATATTGGTCGGCGATGATCCATCGTCAAGAATATACGTGAATATGAAAGGCAATGCCTGCAAGAGAATCGGGCTCGGTACGCGAAAAATCGAGCTTCCCGAAACCACTACAACAGAGGAGTTGATATCCACCATCGGTCAATTGAATAAGGATAAAAGCGTTTTTGGCATCCTGTTACAACATCCGGTACCAAATCAGATTGAGGAACGGGCATGCTTCGATTGCATAGACCCTCGGAAGGATGTTGATGGTGTTACTTCGACTGGTTTTGGGAAGATGGCGCTGGGAGAAAACGTCTTTGTTTCAGCGACACCCGGAGGGATCATCAAGCTGCTTCATCAATATAGAATTGTCATCCAAGGGAAAAAAGCCGTTGTCATTGGACGAAGTGCAATCCTTGGAAAACCGATGGCAATGTTGCTGTTGAATGAAAATGCAACCGTGACCATATGTCATTCAAAAACCGTGAACATGGAAACAATAATAAAGGACGCTGACATCGTTGTCGCGGCGATAGGAAAACCAAACTTCATCAAGTCAAGCTGGATAAAAGAAGGTGCTGTCTTGATTGATGCGGGTTATCATGCAGGGGGAATAGGTGATGTGGAGAAAGAAGCATATTCAATTGCCTCCGCGTATACGCCTGTTCCTGGAGGTGTCGGTCCCATGACAATCGCGACACTGATGTGCCAGACTGTGGAATCTGCAGAGAAATCTCTCTCGATGGCTGCTTCGACTTGAAATTCACTTTCCCTTCGACAGCTTGTATCCCGTTACCTTAAGTTCGGGATCCCGGTTCGGGTCGTACGACGCGTCGTCGGTATAGATGACGTTGCCGCTCTCGTTTACCCAGCGTCTCTGCCATGCCGATGTGTCACGCTCCACCTCGCCGGTGAAGGGATTCACGTAGTCGTCCTGCCCGGTGACGGTGAGATACATGTCGCGCTGAATGCTCTCCTGGGTCTTTCGCCTCGAATCCACGATTTCCTGCTCGATGCGCTGCAGGTCTTTTTGCGTCATGGCTATCGCGCCTTGTCTTTGCATCTGACCACGGAGCTCGCCAGCGACCCAGGCGGGATTCCACTGCCCGGAATTCTGGATTACCCCGAACACGCCCTCATAGGCGTCGTACTTTGCCTCTGGCGCCCGTGCCAGCATGGTCAGGCGGTTTTTCCAAAGCCCGCCGCCGCCAGCCCCGAAATCCTCGATGACCGTGAGCAGGCGTTCCTTGTATTTGACGCCGTCCTCCTCATACGTCACGGTGACGAGCGCGGCGTAATACTGCATATTGGTGAAGAAAGCCAATTCCTTCGGAGCGGAAGCGGCGTACACCGACGAGAGCGCGTGCAGGTTCTTTCGTTCGAGCACCGCGACGTTCCTCGCGCTCGGGTGGGCATACGGTACCGCTACTTCCAGGAGGAAGCGGACTGGGTCGCGCTTGGTCCGCACGAGCGCGTTGTTGAATATCGCCCCTTCGGGATTCCCCCACGCCTGCGACGTATCGATGCATATCATTTCCGGGAACCAACGCAACATCGCGCTTCCGTGTTTGTCGCTCTTCACCGCGATATCGAATTTGCACTCGGCCATATTGAGCGCCCCGCCGAAGCGCTCGTCCAGGATACGGACCGCCCCGCCTTCGAGCGTCCAGCCGCGTGGAACGAGCAACGTGAACGCCTTCTCCCTGGGTTCCGCCATCCGCGTGAAGACGACGGCTTTTGTTTTGGCCTGCGCGGAACACGGATTGGCAACAAGCGAAAGAAGCACGCAAAAACAAACCGATGACACTGCCCTGGAGGGGATTCCTGGTAAACGGGAGAAATGCTTCACGGCCCGCTCCCTGGCTCAAGCTCGATATCGCTGTATGTCAGCCAACCTTGGTGATATCACCCGGTTCCAAAAATTCGATGCCGGTCATGCCGGCAAAATCACCCGTATTGTACGTGGCCAGGTAACGGATTCCCGCACACCGCATTATGGCGACAATATTGGCATCATGGATGCGTTTGCCGCTGATTCCGCCCGCTGCCACCAGTTTGACGAGTTCATGGTGGACAATCTCGGATTCTTCGATAAATACCTGGCGTTTGCGGAACCAGGCCAAATTGTGCAGTGCGTCCTCCAGGTTCAAGCCCAAGCCATTGACCGCGAGTGGCCGGGTAGCTACCACCAGGTACTCACGCAGTATCTGTCCGCACGTAGCGAGATGCGCGCCCATCTCATGCGCTTGCGAAAACAGCTGTTCCGCCGCCAGATGGTTGTGGTGCGCGGTGTTGGTTGCCGCCAGGAGCACGTTCGTGTCCACCATGGCGAGTTCACCGCGCATCGTCGGCATAGATATCTTCCCGGCCATAAGCGGAGGACATTTCGGCAGCCACCATCACGAGGCTGTCATCATCATCGACGCCCATGGCCAAAGCTTTGCGGGCCGCGTCTTCCAGGATCACCCGCAACTCGGCTTGCATGGACCGCCGGTGAAGACGGGCCAGCATGCCGATCCGCTGGATAACCAAGGCATCGACATCCCGTATGTGAAGTGCTTTCATAGTGATAGCATAATGCTTTCATCTGCTTTTTGCAATGCTTGTTGATCTGGAGTAATAAGGCCCGGCTATCTCAGGCATGCGCCTTCGCCGCGACGAAACTCAGGCCGCGCTCGGTCAAGGCCCACGCGGTCTTGTTGGTGGCATCGACCTTGTCCAGGAAATTGAGCTGGAGCTTGTCCCAATCGCCGCTGGCGATCACTTCGGCCTTGTCGCGGAAATAGTCGAATATATCAGACGGGTGTTCGCGCGCTCCGTCCACTTCCGGGTCCCCGCCTTCGTGCTTGGCGGAGATGTTGGGCACGTGGTCGGCTAATTGCATAAGTTCGGCGCGGCGGTTGTACGGCTGGCGCACGATATTCCTGAAGGTTTCGGTGATATGGTGCTCGAAGCGGATTACGTCCTCGAAGCCGAGCCGCTTGCGGACCTCCGCGGTAATCTCGAGCGTCTCATTGTTGACCGAGTTGCTCCAGTTGAAGCCGATGAGCGGCGATGAGCCGTCGTCGCGCGCGAACAGCTTGGCAGCCATCATAGTCCACATCGCGTGGTAGGGATTGTCGCTGCCGAAGAACACCGAGATCTTGAACTCGATATCCACCCCAAGGCGATGGAGCAGGATTCCCAGGAAAATTGTCCCGGCGTTGACGTTGAGGACCTGGCGGACGCCGTAGTTTGTGTAGTAATACAGGAACTCGTCCACCCACTTGAGCGCGTAGCCGTTCGGCTGGCCGATGCCGCCGAAGTACCCGGCTATCGTCGATGGCCCGTTCAGGTGGATGTTGGAGCCGTCGGTGCCCTTGGTGTCGAGCGTCTCGACGTAGCTGGCGCCCAGTATTTCCATAGCGGCGGCAATAGCGGCCAGGTCGCCGTCGGCTTCCTGTTCCTTCATCTTGCGTACTTTTATCCAGCGCCCTGGCAGGAGCGTCCTGTCCGCGATCGCCCGCCTGGCGGCCGCGATCACCCAGGGAAAATACTGCGCGGCGCTGACTTCGAGCGTGACGGCGGACTCGTCCTTGAAGCTCGTCGTTGCGGCCTTGTCGCCGAGCACCTTTTTTCTGTACTCGGCCACTGAGATGAAGGCGCCGCGGTCGCGCTCGGCCTGAAGCCACCGCAGCTCGGCAAGGTATTCTGGCTTGGCGGCTTTTACGCGCGCGAGCAAGGCGGGCAAGGCTCGGGCGGCGTTCGCCTTGGCGTTGATCTCTTCGGGCGTGCCGTACTTGGCTATCACCGCCAGCAGGTCGTTGACGACGCGGGAATCGGGGTCGAGCAAGAAGGTATTGAGTTCATCAAGGTGCCTGGCCGGTATGGCGAGCCGCTTCCGGAGATCGTTCATGGCGGTATCCTTCCCAATAATTGCTTATGCGTGCTTTTTCGTCTTCAGCGATGGCAAGCCCATAGAGCGGATCATGGCGCCGTGGAACGCGTCGTGCGCGGCGAACCAGGCGAGCACTTTGCCCCAGGGAGAATCCCAGATCGCCATGGTTTCGTCAAGCCGCGATTCCGGAAATGCGCGCAAGGACTTCATCGCGGTGTCGTGGCATGTCGACAGGAGAGCCTTGTCCCTGGCCCACGATTCCTCCGACGTATCGGGAGGCGATGGGAACCAGGGTTCCGCGGGGAACGGCCAGTCGGGCACAGCGGCTCCAAGCTCGACGGCGATGATACGCTTGCACTTGGCGCAGTGCAAGGCTATTTCCCAGGCGCTGTAGCCTTCCCACGTGCTCGTAGCGGCGGCTTCGCTGGCAGAAAGCTTCTCGAGGGTAGCCATAAGCGAGAGGCCGTTCCAGGATTTACCCCTGAACTCGGCTTCCATCCCGTCCAGTGCGTATGAAAGATACCGAGGCATGTATTACTCCGATCCGCTTTGGCGCTGGCGTCCATCGAGGACGCTGGTATCGCTTGATTATACCACCGCGAAGGGAGCATGGCGAGCAAACCCGACAATGAACGCCCAGGCTATTCGAGAGTGACGAAATCCGCGCCGACGGCTTTCATCAGCTCGTAGAAGTTCGGGAACGAGATGTCGACGCATCCGGCTTCCTCGATCACAGTCTGTCCGGAGGCGGCAAGAGCCGCGACCGCCAGGGACATCGCCACGCGGTGGTCGTCGTGACTCCGTACTCCGCAACCCTTGAGCCTGTGTCCGCCCCGGACGGTGAAGCTGCTGTCGTCGTATTCGATCGCCGCGCCCATCTTGGCAAGCTCGGCGGCCATCACAGCCACGCGGTCGGTTTCCTTGATCCGCACCGATTCCAGGTGCGTCAGCCTGGTCACCCCTTCCGCGCAGGCGCCGACGACTGACAGGATAGGCATCGCGTCGGGTATGTCGGAGCAATCGATCTCGATACCCTTGAGCGTCCGGCCGCCGCGCGCCCGGAGCGAGCGGGCCTTGTCGTCCATTACGATGTCGGCGCCCATGCGTTGCAGGATATCGACAATCACCGAGTCGCCCTGCCCGCCGGAGACGTCCAGGTCGTTGATGAGCAGGTCGGAGTCGGTGAGCACGGCGGCGGCCAACGGGAAGGCCACGCCTTCCCAGTCGCTTTCGATCGTCGCGTTGACGGGCTTGTACGCCTGCCTGCCAGTGACCTCGAAGCGTTTGTAGTCCTTGCTGGCGTTGTCGATGCGTATTCCCTGCCTTGTCATCCAGTCGAGCGTCATCTGCAGGTACGGTTTCTCGATGGGCGAATCGACAAGTATTGTCGTCGTGCCTTCCAGATTGGGAGAAATCAACAAAGTCGCCGAAATGAACTGCGAGAACTTGCCGCCGAACCTTACGACGCCCGCCTTGAGCGGTCCACGGATGATCGCGGGGGAGGCATCGACGGCGCTCCTAGTGGTGAAACCTTCCCCGCCGAGTTGGACAATCGCCGACAAAAGTTCCCGTATCGGCCGTCTCCTTATCTGGTAATCGCCGGTAAGGACCGTATACCCGTCGGCGAGCGCGGCGATAGCAGCGGCGAAGTACAGCGTGGTGCCCGAATTGCCCGCGTCGATCACGTCGGACGGGGTCTTGAACGAGCCGCCCACGCCCTCGACGGTCCATACCCCGTCCTCCATGCGCGTCTTCGCGCCGAGGGCCTGTGCCGCCGCCATCGCCGACTGACAGTCCTTGCTTGAAAGCGGGTTGGCTATCCTGGACATGCCGCCGGCCATCGCTGCTATCAACACGGCCCTGATAGTATGGCTCTTTGAACCCGGCACGGACAACGAGCCGTGGACTGAGCCAGGATTGATGTACGCCTTCATTGTATGCCTTTCACCGTGCCGGCCCTCCGCCTTGCGATTTTTTTTACGACTCCCGTGTTCGATATGAAGGAAAACACTGTGACGATTGTCAGGATGATGGTTATCGGCTTGTTGAACATGTCAAGGAGTGGCGCATCCGCGGAGGAAGCGAGCGATACCGCCATCCTGAAGCTCGAATCCATCATGCCGCCGAGCACAAGGCCAAGGACGAGGGGGCCGACTGGATAGTCCCGCTGGCGCATAAGGAAACCAAGGATGCCGAAACCGAACATCAGCAGTATGTCGAACATGCTGTTGTTGACCGCGTACGAACCTATCACGCAGAGTACGAGAATGATAGGTAACAGTATCTTCCGGGGGATCAGGATCACCCTCGCGATATGGGGCGCGACGAAGAGACCGAGTACGAGGATAGCGATGCAGCCGATCATGCCGCCGACCAGGATCGCGGTGAACATTCCCGGGTTCTCAAGGAGGAAGAGCGGCCCCGGCCTCAAGCCGTGGATATAGAATACCGACAGTATTATCGCGGTGACCGCATCGCCGGGCACGGCCAAGGTGAGCATCGGTATGAGCGCGCCGCCGATGACGCCGTTGTTGGCGGCCTCGCTCGCGATGATTCCCTCGATGGCGCCTTCCCCGAAGGGCACTGCCGGTTTCTTGACCATGCGCTTGACGTTGTTGTAGGAAAGCAGCGATGCCACGGGCCCGCCAACGCCAGGCAAGGCGCCGATGAAAGCGCCGAGCAGCGAGGCGTAGAGCTGTATCCACCAGTACTTGAAATTTTCGACAAAGCGGATCTTCGTCCGCTTCATCTGCATGACGACATCGGCGAGGCTCTTGTCGGATATCACGGAAAGTATCTCCGCGAAACCAAACAGGCCGATGAGCGCCGGCACGACGTTGACGCCGCCCGCGAGCGCGGAACTCCCGAAGGTCAGCCTCGGTGTTCCAACGACCGGATCGAGTCCGACCAGGCTGACAAGGAGACCCACAGCCGCGGCAAGCAAGCCCTTGGTCATGCTCTTGGCAGTGAGGCCACCCACCGTCGTCAATCCGAAAAGCGCCAGCAGGAAGTAGTCCATCGGAGAGAACCGCAGAGCGATGGATGATACCGGCCCGGCGAGCCCCCAGAGGAGCAGGAGCCCGATGACGCTCCCGATGAACGAGGAAACCGCGGCATAATATAACGCCTTGTACGCCTCGCCCTTTTTGGCCATCGGGTAGCCATCCAGGGTGGTCATCAGCGAGGCCGGCGCGCCCGGTATGTTGATGAGGATGGCCGAGACAGCCCCGGAGAAGACGCCGACCACATAAAGTCCCATGATCGTGCCGATGGCGTGCGTCGTCTCCCACGTGTAGGTAATCGATACAAGGAGGGCCGTGGCCATGGAGACCGACAATCCGGGTATGGCACCGACGAAAAGCCCGAGTATCGATCCCAGGAATACGAACAGCACGAACAGCAGGTTCGGCGCGCTGAATAACGACAATAGCTCAGGCATCGTGGGAACCTCTTCTTTCGGTCATGGCAGCATCACGTTGAGCAGGATACCGAACGAGACGTAGATCGCGGCTGTCGTACCGACCGCCACCGCGACATCGAGCCAAAGCCTTTTTTCACCCAGGAAATAAAGAAGGCAGAATAGAAACAGCGCCGTGGCAGGCATGAAATGGAATACCGGCAACAGCAGGTAATAAGCGAGGGAAAAGCCGACCAGGATAGCGACGCTCCGCCAATCAAGGTTCCTTGCCAAATGCGCCGGGGATGGTCGCGCCGCGGCCGCATCCGAGCCGGTGCTTGTTCCAAGACTCTGTGACAGCAGGATCAAGGCCAGCACAGCGAAGGCGCAACCCACCATGAACGGAAACAGGTACGGAGACATGGATATGGCAAGCTTGGCGCTCCACATGCCCCGCGAGTAGAGGAGCAGGGAAATACCGATGGCGAGGAACACCAACGATTCCACCAGCCTGTTGCCATCGCGAACATGAATTTTGGTAAGCATCAGCGTACTCCTGGTCCAAATACGGTTCCAATGAGCCGATGGCCGGGATGCCACGAGGGAATCCCGGCCATCGATTCACAGGTTCGACATCGATTATGCGACAATAGTGAAAACGCCGTCTCTTACTTGGCTGGTTTGGCTATGCCGAAGTTGTCGGGACTGTTCGGGGCTACTCCGTCTTCGTAGAGCATCCAGGAGACGAGGCTGGTCCAGTCGCTGAAGAACTTGCCGATCTGGGCGGGGGTCTTGTAGTACTCGTACAGGGGCTCGAGGTTGTTCGAGCTCATGTGGGCCTTCCACTCGGGGTCGGCGAAGCTGTCCTTCATGGCCTTCCTGAGCACCGCGACCACCTCATCGGGGGTCCCCTTCTTTACGAGGATCGACTGGGGGAAAGGCAAGGGCAGGTATCCGGCCAGAGAAGGTACCGCATCCGTGATCGCCGGGACGTCCGGGAACAGGGAATTGCGCTCGTTGGAGAACATCGCGAGGGCGCGGAGCTTGCCTGAGCGCAGGTACTCGACGACCGAAGACAGATTGGCGTTGGTAAACTCGACCTGGTTGCCCAGTACCGCGAGCAGCGCCGGGTTACCGCCGCCGAAGGATGTCATCGAAATCTTCAAGTCGGCCTTGGCGTACAGGAGGCCCTGGATATGGCCGCTGCCGCCGGGCCCCGAATGCGACATGCGCACCTTGCCGGGCCTCGCCTTGATGTCGGCTGCGAGTTCCTCCATCGACTTGTATTTGGAATCGCCAGAGACGACGACGACCTTTGGGTCGTTGAGCAGGATATCGATGGGAATGAAGTCGTTGTAGCTGAGCGTGCTCGTACACATGGCCTGGAAAGTCCCGGGGTTCTCCGCTGAGTAGAGGATCGTGTAACCATCGCCCTCGGCGTCGAACACGAACTTGGTGCCAAGCGCGGCCGCGGCCCCTGGTTTATTGACGACCGTGACCGACTCGCCTAAATACTTCTTCAGGTAGATGGCAAGCTTCCTGGCGTTCAGGTCCGCCGTGCCTCCCGGCGCATAGCAGACTACCATTGTAATCGGCTTGTCGGGATATTTCGGCGCCGCGAACACGCCGGCGGTGATGACGGCGAGGATCGCCAACACCAATACGGAAACCCTCAGCGCTGCACCTTGTGCTTTCTTCATTCCAGTCATAAGATTCTCCTTGACCAAGATAGAAAATAATTTACAGTTGGTAGGTTTCTATTTGGCGGATTACAGTAACTCAATTAATTTTGGCTGTCAATTGAAATTATCAACGGTCCCCATTGAGCTTCCTGTAAATTTCCCTATATAATTCGCTACATTACAGTCTTGAACTGAATATTCTTTACCGTTCGGAGGAAATGTTGAAATATCATTCAGCAAATGGAACGCTGGCCGGGAAAATCCCGGCGGCGGCTATACTCGTATACGCCTTGCTTGTCGCTTCGTATTTCGTGTCGTATTTCTTCCGCGTGTCGACTTCGATAATGCTCCCTTCCCTTGCCGTGCAGTGGAAGCTCGATCCGACGACCGTGGGGGTCATTTCCAGCTTGTATTTCTATACCTATGGATTGGCCCAGCCCCTGAGCGGAGCCCTGAACGACAGGTACGGCCCGACGCGGATAATTCCTGCGGCTCTGACCCTGACCGGAATTGGAGCGCTGATGATGGGTTATGCCACCACGCCGCTGGCCTTCGCCTTCGGCAGGGCGGTAACCGGGCTCGGCCTGGCGCCGATGCTTTCGGGCGTCCTGTCGTTCCAGTCCGCGGCCTTCCCGGCGACGTTGTACGCGACGCTGTCCGGCATAACCTTCACCGTGGGTAATTTCGGTTCGGTCGCCTCGGTCGCTCCGTTGAATGCCGCTATAGACAACTGGGGAAGGGGGCCGGTATTCGTGTTCCTGACCCTCGGAGGCCTCGCGGTCGCGTTCGCGCTCGCTCTGAACAAGAAGCACGACGCTGTGGTGCATGGAACACGGCTGGGAAGAGCGCCGGGCGGAACCGTGATGCGCAATCTCGTGGACGCGTTCAAGGCCGTGTTCGGCTCGCCCCAACTTCTGCGCGTCCTCCTGATCTGGTGCGTGTATTTCGCGTCGCTGATGGCCTTCCAGGGATTGTGGGCCGTATCCTGGTACCGTGCGGCCTACGGCATCACGCACGCTCAGGCGAGTTCCTGGGCCACGCTGATAGGCGTCGGCGTCATGGGAGGATGCCTTGCAGGCGGCTATATCTGGAAGCACGCGGCGAGCCGCCGTACCGCTATCCGCGTCAGCTTTACCCTGTACGTAATCGCATGGGTCGCCCTCTGGTTTTCCTTGTACACTGCCACCAGCATGGCCCTTACCGGATTCCTCGGCTTCCTTGCCGGATTCATGGGCGGCGTATGCTCGGACCACCTTACCGCCGGCCTCAACGACCTCGCGGAGCCGGGCCGCGGCGGTTCGACCTTCGGCGCCATGAACCTGATTATCTTCGCCGCCATCATCCTCTACCAATCCGGTTCGGGGCTCGTACTCTCGCTCTTCCCGGCGAACGCCGCGGGAACCTACGGCATCCACGGCTATCTTGTCACCTTCGGCATCATCGTAGCGATACTGCTCGCGAGCCTGGCATCCCTCGTAGGACTCAAAGGTTTCGATTCCAGGCAAGACCCGGCGCCGCGTGCTTGAAGGAGCGTACCGGATGGACAGGATAACCATAACCGAAGTGGCCCAGCTGGCGGGCGTATCGATCGCGACAGTCTCCCGCGTGCTCAACGGGAAGACAGTCAGGCCGGCATACAAGGAAAAAGTCCTCTCAGCGATGCGGAGCCTCGACTACGCCCCGCTCCCGGGATGCGGTCGATCGGCGCGGGTGTCGGCGCGGAACCTTGGCATGCTCGTCCCGGACCTTGGCAACAACTATTACGCCCGCATCGTCAACAGCGCCGTCATGCGGGCGCACGAACAGGGGAGGAATATAACCGTCGCCTCGTGCGATGGGGAAAAAGGCCTCGAAGGCGCCATGCTCGAGCAACTCGCCTCCAACCCTGTGGACGCTATTCTGTATTGCCCGGTTTCATCCCCGGTACTCATGCCCGATTCGGAAATCCTCGGGCATCGCCCTGTCGTGGTAGTGGCCAGGAGGGGCGTCATGCCAGGCAGGCCCCACGTCTATTCGGACAACGTAAAAGGCGGGTACATATCTACAAAGTATCTGCGCCGCCTGGGCCGCAGACAGATAGCCGTACTTATGGGCTTCTGGAATCCGGAGAAAGAGTTCGACGATCCCGGCGCGCTGCTCGCGTACCTTGGCACGCCGATATGCGGCGCCTATTCGTCGCTCGACCGGCTCGAAGGCCACAGGAAGGCGCT
>CAZKJA010000072.1:0-12475 GCA_964552925.1 uncultured Treponemataceae bacterium | reverse complement strand
TTGAAGGCTTTGCCGTTGGGGATACCGCCCCCGATGTCGAACACCAACTCGCCCAGCGTGATACCCATTGGCACTTCCACCAAGCCGGAATTGACTATCTTGCCGGAGAGCGCGAACACCTTGGTGCCCTTGCTTTTCTCGGTACCGATCGAGGTGAACCAGTCCACTCCGTTATTGATGATATGGCGGATGGTAGCCAAAGTCTCGACGTTGTTGATGATGGTTGGCTTGCCCCAGAGGCCTTTCTGGGCGGGGAACGGCGGCTTGGGGCGAGGCTGACCCCGCTTGCCCTCAACCGATGCGATGAGCGCCGTTTCTTCGCCGCAGACGAAAGCGCCGGCGCCAATCCGGACGCCCAGATCGAAATTGAAACCAGTCTCGAAAATGTTGTCTCCAAGCATGCCATAGGCCCGAGCCTGTTTGATGGCTGCCGTCAAGCGCTCGATGGCCAGCGGGTATTCGGCGCGCACATAGACATAGCCCTTGCTCGCACCGATGGCATAGCCACCGATGATCATTCCCTCGATGACCGTGTGGGGATCGCCTTCAAGCACGGCGCGATCCATGAAGGCGCCTGGGTCACCCTCGTCTGCATTGCAGAGCAGGTATTTTTGGTCGGCCGCGTTCTGGAGCGCCATCTTCCACTTGGTGCCGGTAGGGAAGCCGGCGCCACCACGACCGCGCAAGCCCGAGCGCTCAATGGCCTCAGCCACTTCAAGCGGCTTCATTGTGGTGAGCACCGTGCCCAGCGCTTCATAACCACGCTGTCCGATATACTCTTCTATATTATCCGGATCAATCCGGCCACAGTTGGCCAAGACTATCTTCTTTTGCTTCTCAAAGAACGGAATCTGCTTTTTCTGTTCAACAATTTTACGTGCTTCAGGCGCCAGCCACAACAACTCGTGTACCGGCCGGCCCTTGAGAAAGTGCTCCTCGACGATTCGCGACGCATCCTCTTCCTTGAGGTTTATATAGAAAGAACCATCAGGGTATACCACCATGACCGGTCCCAACTCGCACGGCCCCATGCAGCCTGTTTCGACGACATTGATCTCTTCCGTCAAACCCTTGTCTTCGATCGCCTGCAGCAGGCTTTTCTTTAGTTCATGGCTGTGCGACGAGATACAGGCCCCGCCACCGCAAATCAGGACATCCAGACGCTTCTTCATGACGCCCCTGCCTTAACCGTTGACTTCTATGACGCTATCGGAAACCGGATTGCCGTTGACCAGATGTTCGGCCACTATCTTGCGGGCGATGTCGATGGAGACGTTGCCGTACACTACAGATGGTTTGCCATCCTCGAAAACAGTGACCACCGGCTCGGAGGAGCTGAGCCCGCGCTCGCCGGCCTGGCTGACGATGACGTCTTTGAGTTCTCGTTTGGCTATCTCGTCCAGCAACGCTTTCATGGTTTCACGCGCACCGGCGGCGATACCGCTGGTGCCCATGCCAACCACCACCCTGACGCGCGCTTTGCCGTCGCGCAGGACCATTTCCTTCTCTATCTTTTCGCGTATTTTACGTAGATCCTCAAGTTTCATTTAGTCCTCCTTGGAATATTCAGTTCGCCGTTAGCTCATTGCGAAGATCCCGCAGGATCTGAATTGTCTTCTGTGGATTCAGTCGGCCGTACACTTCGTTGTCGACCATCATGACCGGAGCCAGACCGCAAGCGCCAAAACAGCGTGCGGTCGACAAGGTATAAAACCGGTCTTCGGTTGTACCACCGACACGGATACCGAGTTCCTTCTCCAGAACCTTGAGAATCTCGCTGGCTCCTTTGACATGGCAAGCCGTGCCCAGGCAGACGTTGACGATATGGTCGCCTATCGGTTCAGTCCTGAAAAAGTTATAGAATGTGACAACGCCGTACACTTGGCCATAAGGAAGACGCAACTCGCGGGCTACGAAGTGCTGAACCTCAGGTGGCAGATAGCCGAATATCTTCTGCGCCCGGTGCAGTATCTGGATGAGCGGCCCCGGCTCCTTGCCATTCTCGTCGATGAATTTTTTAAGCTCCCTATATTCCGCATTGTCTGGAATATGAACCTGTAGAGTCTCCACGCCTACCTCCTGGTCGTCCATGTGGCCTGTCTTTGCCCGGCTACGTCAAGTTTGATTGCTGCAACAAGCCGTACAAACGGCCGCAAATTTCGAAGGCGTCGCCCATACCCTGCAGGATGTAAATACCTTCTTTTGTGGCCCGTTCCAGCACGTTGGCCTCAGGGATGCACCCTTCGGGCACGAGAACGGCAGCTACTTTCTTGAGTTGGGCGACGGCGATGATGTTGAGATGGCGTTGCACCGTGATCCAGATGCAACCTTCCTTGGCATTGGCGATAACATCCGACAAGAGATCGGCAACGTAGCCGCTGGTTACGTCGCAATCCTTGCCTTCGGCCAGGACGCTGAAGCCCAGCCTGGAAGTAATCTCGCTTATAACCATCGTCCCCAACTCCCTGACACGAATTTTCGACTCTTGGCTTTTATATATTTCAGAAATATTTTATCGAATCCAAAAACATTCGCTCATAATATTTTGCGATTTCCGATATGTCAAGAAAAAAAGATCGAATGCTAGCATATGAATGGATTTGATTTACGCGCTTCCGGGCGCTATGCTACAATAAAAGCCGGACCGGGAGGTGCGTACATGAACAATTTCTTCAAGTGCACTGCGTGCGCGCGTATTGTCAAGGTAATCCAGGAAGGCAAGGGAAACTTGATTTGTTGCGATCAACCCATGCACGTGCTGGCCGGCTTCCAGACGGTAAATGGAATCTTCGATTTCGCCATCGAGAAAGAGGCCGAAGCCCATGATTTTTACGTTGAATGGGCAGGCCGGCTGGAGGCTGCCCACCTCAAGGAGTTGTTCCTGAGCTTCGCGGCCGAAGAGCAAAAGCACAAAATGATGCTGGAGCACATCCAGCAGGGAACCGCCTTCCTGCCGTCTGCCGCCCAGGTGACCGACTTGAAAATTGTTGACTACCTGGTCGACATCAACCCAACACCGGGCATGGACTACCAGGAAGCCTTGATAATCGCCATGCGCCGCGAGAAATCATCCATAAAATTGTACACCGACCTGGCCGCGATCAGCGGTGATGATGAAACAAAAAATATTTTTCTGGCGCTGGCCAAGGAAGAGGCCAAGCACAAGCTGCGCTTGGAAAATGAGTACGAGAAAGACATCTATCGCGACAACTGACAAAAGCGGGTTTCCCAAAATTTGCGCGGTCATTATATGAAACGCAAACCGGTCAAGGCTGGCTTGAACAGGAGGCTCATGTGACAGTTCGTGACGTGGTCAGATTACTGGAAGCCGAGGTTGTATCCGGTGAAGACAAGCTCGACGTCGAGGTGAAGCATAGCGGCGCTGCCGACATGATAAGCGATATCCTGGCACTGTGCGGTCCCAACCAACTTGTGTTGACCGGCTATGTCTATCCGCAGGTGATACGTACCGCACTGGTAACCGAACTCCTGGGCCTGGTTGTCGTGCGCTGCAAGGAAATTCCACCGGAAACCATCAAGCTGGCGCGAGAGCATAATATACTCATGCTGAAAACCAGGCGGTTCATGTACGCTTCCTGCGGAATCCTGTACGCGGCAGGTCTCAAGGGTATAGATGAACGATAGGAATGACCTCTCCAAGTACGCCGGCCTCTTCGAGGATATACGCGCCTCGGACATCATGACGGCCACCGTGATGGCGATTCCCCCCGATAAAAAAATATCGCATGCCAAGGAGATTATGAACATCAAGCGCATCTCGGGCCTGCCGGTTGTAGACGGGAAGCGGCACTTGATTGGCATAGTGACGGTCGAGGATATCATCCATGCCCTTGAATTCAACAGGCTGGGCGAGCCAGTCCGCAATATGATGACCCGGAATGTGGTGACGATAGGCGTCAATGACAACTTGGCCGACATTGTCAGCAAGTTCAAGACTTATCGCTTCGGCCGCTTTCCTGTCGTTGACTCCGACAACGTACTTTGCGGCATCATCAGCCGCAATGATATACTCAACGGCGTGCTGGAAAAATTCAACCTCATCTACGTGCACGACCAAAAACGCATATCGACGCTGAACTCGGAGTTTTCTTTCATCACCGGCGAGCGCCTGACGGTGAGCGATGTCGAATTCCACTACAACATCGACATTACCGACATCGGCTCGGCTGGCGCAGGCGCCGTGATGCTCAAGACATTTTTAGCTGAAAAGCATTACCCCGCCGAGATAATCCGCCGCATCGGCGTCGCCGTCTACGAAGCCGAGACCAACGTGATAATCCATTCACATGGCACCGGCGACATCTACTGCTTCCTGCAGAGCGACCTGATAATGGTGCGGGTGATCGACAACGGTATCGGCATCGAGGACCTGGACTTGGCCATGAAGGAAGGCTACTCCACGGCCCCCGATTACGTGCGCGAGCTAGGCTTTGGCGCCGGCAGGGGCCTTCCCAACATCAAGCGCTTCGTCGACAAGCTGGTCATCCTCTCGGAAAAGAACGTTGGAACGCAGGTAGAGATGATACTTTATTTACCAGCTGATACCGCCGCGCCGCTAGAGGGCTGACAGGCTTTCATGCCAGCAAGGGCCGCAGGTTGGCTGCGAAGTAATCGCGCAGGAAGGAATAGACTTCGGGGTGGGACAGGTGCAGGCCCCCTGCCTGTTCGCGCACATCGTCGCTTGTAATGGAAAAATCACCACGATCGCCGTGGTAGCGGAAGTCCAGGTTGATGGTGTCGAGTGAAACCAGCAACTCAAGCATGGTATCCGAGAGGTCGCCCAGAGGCGGGCAGTCCCAGTGGCTCTTTTCCAACCGGGCCTGCACTGTGGTTCCGGCGCCGGGTTCGCTCTCCAGATCGAAATCGCCATGGCATGCTTGGCTGGTGGCCTCCAGCAGCGGCAGGCCCAACCCTACCTTCTTGAAGCCTTTGCTCGTATAAAACGGATCGCGCGCGTTGGCCGCCGTCGCCGCGTCCATGCCGCGTCCGTCGTCTCCGACGCTGAGCAATATCTCGTCGCTGGCGGCCGAATCGCTCAGGCTGACCGTGACGCGTTTGGCGCCGGCAGCCACGGAGTTCTGCACCAGATCGACTATATGGAAACACAGGTCCCTGACCATCGCTCAAGCCTCCCGGTACTCGACATGATAGCGTCCCGCCATGGCGGCCTGATAGACGGCAGCCAAGGAATTCCCCTTCGCCTCGAACACCGTTCGTGCCCGGCCGATATCAGCCAGGTAATGCGCATCGGAATTGCTCACAAGCCGCCGGCCGGCCAAGGCCGGAAAGGCGGCGACGGCCGCCGTGAAGAGCGTGCAGTAAGAAATTTCCAGCGGGCATGTTGCCAGTTCCTCCGGCAGAAAACCAAGCGTGGCCAACAGGCTGTATTGTTGGCCTTCGATGTGCGCCGGGATGACGAAGCCTCCGCAGGCGGCGACCAGCGATGATACCTCGCCGAGCGACAGGTCCAGACTGTTCAACAAAAGCCGTTCTTCCACCCGCACGATGTTGTCGTCGCCATCTACGACTACCTGGTCGCCGAAGAAATCCGGATTGTTGGGCACATCCGGCAGGTGCGGATAGATACGGCGGTAGAAGGCCTCGGCCGCATCGGGGCTGGGCAGCAGGCAGAGCAAATGGACGTCCTCGCTGGTCTGGGCTTCCATGCCGCAGATTACCGACAGACCGCGGGTCGCGCCGTAGGCGGCGGCGTGGAAGCCGTTCTCGACGCTGTTGTGGTCGGTCAGAGCGATCATGTCCAGCCCATAGTCCAGCGCCCGCTCGACGATAGCCCGTGGCGACATCTCCAGGGAGCCGCAGGGCGAGAGGGTCGAATGAATATGCAGATCGGCGGCGATCCTCATGCTGGACTTGTCCCAATTTGGTGGAGGCCTGGTTAAGCCACATTCTTAGGTACCATCGCTTGTGGCTTATAGCCGTTTCGTGAGTGGATCCTATTCCGATTGTAGTACACTTCGATGTACTCGAATACCCTTGTGGCTCATGTTACGGACGGGCATCGGCAACGATTGCCGCGGTCATACCGATCCGCATGGCAGCGCCCATGCAAAATGTAAAAATCCGGCTTGCCCGATCGTATTAAGGTTTCCTTAATACTTTTTCCTGTTTTTTTAATGCGCCCTTAATATCCCGAACTTGCCCGTTGGTGATAATCTTGATATATGGAAGAAGCTAGCGCTAAGCGCGGCGAGCTCGGTCATGGCGGACATTTCATGGTTGCCGTGACCGGCAGCGGCAATTCCGAGTACCTGATAAGATGGACCGACTCGACCGCGCGTCGGCTAAACGCGACATGGACCGCACTGCACATAAGGAATCCCGACCAGGATGAAGACCCGGCGAGTTTAGGTCGTAATTTATCCTTGGCTAATGATCTAGGCGCTGAGACCATCTCGATTGTCGACAAAGACGTCGCCTCGAGCATTGTCCGTTACGCCCGGATCAAAAAATCCACCGCATTGGTTATTGGCAAGGCCGATGATGAAACGTTGCCGTTATTGGGCAAGCGAAGCATCATGGATGACATCCTCAGGGAATCGGGCGATCTTGATGTAATAATCCTGAGAGGCAATATCCCCGTGCCTAACAGGCGGCCCCGCCGGGCTATGCAGGGCTCTTCGGGACTTGCCAGGGGGGGCGTCATCGCAGCGGCGGGTCTGGCGGCAGTTACCGCGCTGGGTCTGTTGGCGCAGCCGGCCCTTGGTTACCGATCCGTATCCATTCTTTACCTGTTGACAATCATATGCTTGCCTTTTGCCTGTAGCCGCACGGTAGTTTTCGCCAGCGCGATGGTCAGCGCGCTCTTGTGGAATTTCCTCTTCATACCTCCAAAATTGACTTTTTCGATAGCAAGCTTTGAAGACGTACTGATGTTCATGGCTTTCTTCCTGGCTGCGTTCGTCGGAGGGTTCCTTACATCGCGTCTGAAGGAGAAGGAATCCGCACTTTCATTGAGGGAACGCCGGATGGCGTTCCTGTATGGATTCACACGAGCTATTTCGAGGATACGCGGCATCGAGGAAGTCGCCCGCTTCACCGGCGAATACCTTCTGGAACACCTTGACCTCCAATCGGCGGTCTGCTTGCGAGGCGAAGACGGGACCCTTGATACGACGGCGATCATGGGTATCACAGTGGAATCTGCTCGCGGCCTGGAGCTCGATGGCGATTTGGCCAGGCGATGCTTCGCCTCCAGGGAATGCGTGAGCTTGGGGGACAATCGCCTGTACCTGCCTCTTGGTTCGCAAGAATCCGTTGTAGGGATTCTGTATGTGACGGGAGGAAGAGAACGGATCATCAGGGGCGAGAGCAGGGAAATTCTCGCAACCCTGGCCGGCAATGTGGCCCTGACGATGGAACGGGAATTGCTCGCGGCCCAGAACGAACGCAACAAGATGGCAGGGGAGACGGCCCGCTTGTCTAAGATACTGCTCAACCATGTTTCGCACGAGTTGCGCACGCCGCTTACTACGATCAAGGGGGCGGTCAGCGGTCTGCTCGACGACAGCACGGTCGATGACCCCAGGTTGCGGAATGAACTACTAACGGAAACTATGATCGCCGCCAACAAGCTCAACGTGCTTGTAGAGGACTTGCTTGCAATGAGCAGGCTGGAAGCCGGCAGGATGAGTCCCCGGACGGAACTTGTCTACCTGAACGAGTTGGTCGGCGCGGCACAGGCTTCGTCCGGGCTGGATCTGTCCGGGCGGACTGTCGTGCTCGACCAGTCGATGAAGGATTTTGAGATTGAGGCTGATCCGGTGCTTTTCATGCAGGTCATCCGCAATATAATACGCAATTTCGCGACATACACCGACGTCGGATCGACACTCCACATCGACGCTGTCGTGCTTCCCGGTTTCTATTCAATGAGATTCGAGGACGACGGCCCAGGTGTTCCAGAGCGGGAATTGCCGCGGTTGTTCGATACGTTCTACAGGGGCAGCACCTGCGGCGGCAAGCAGGGTTGCGGGCTGGGCTTGTCGATATGCAAGGGGATTGTCGAAGTCCATGGAGGTACGATCGAGGCGGGCGTGAGCGTACACGGCGGGCTCCTTGTTCTCGTTAGTCTGCCCAGGAAGGCGCAGGCATGACTCCGGTATTGGTGGTTGACGATGAGGTCCAGATTCGGAAGCTGCTGCGACTATATCTGGAGAAAAACGGGTTCAGCGTATCGGAAGCGGATTCCTGCGCGGAAGGCATGAGACAGTTCATGGGAGTGAAGCCCGGCATAGTACTCCTTGATCTTGGTTTGCCCGATGGCGACGGCCGGGAAATGCTGCAATCGATTCGCGGGTACGGCGATACGCCGGTGATAATATTGTCGGTGCGGGATGCGGAAGCCGAAATCATGGAGCTTCTGGACGCCGGAGCGGACGACTACCTTATCAAGCCCTTCGGTATCGGCGAGCTGATCGCCAGGATCCGCGTAGCCTTGCGACACAGGATGCCCAAACAATCTTTGGAAAAGCCGATCCGCATCGGGATGATCGAACTGCACCTGGATTCCCGCGAAGCCTACAGGGATGGACAGAAGGAGCACCTGACGCCGACCGAATGGTCGATCCTGGAGATCCTTGTCCGGAATGCCGGCAAGATCATGACCAGGAACCAGATACTCAGGGAGGTCTGGGGCCCGGCGATGAGCGAGGAGTACAACAACCTGCGGGTGTACATCAACCAGCTCCGGAAGAAGATAGAGGTGGAGCCATCCGCTCCCCAGGTCCTCCTCACCGAACCCGGCGTCGGGTACCGTCTGAAAGTGGAACCCTGACATGAAACGGTTCACCAAATCAGACACGGCGTCGCTCCTGACCTTCTTCGTCACCGTCATCATGCTTGGGACTCTCATCCTGTGCATGCCCGCCTCTTGGTCAGGGATGAGATCCGGCCAGGATCGGATCCCGGTCATTGACGCGCTGTTCACTGCTACCTCCGCGGTATGCGTGACCGGTCTCACCACGGTGGATACCTCGGATTTTACCAGGTTCGGTCAAGTGGTCATCATGGTGCTCATACAGACGGGGGGCCTCGGTATTATTTCCTTTACCTCGCTCATGTTGATAGTGCCAGGACGTCGAATGTCGTTCAGGCGGCTCAGGACGATCAAGGGTTTTTCGATAAGCGGCGTGGAGCACGATCCGGTCAGGATAGTACGGGATATCATATTCTTCACCATCTTGGTCGAGATGCTCGGATTCTTGGCCTTGTACCGCGCCTTCGGCAGTGCCGGCGTACCGGATAGCGCGTTCGCCGCTGTCTTCCATTCCATATCGGCGTTCTGCAACGCGGGTTTCTCGATATTTCCGGACAACCTGGAAGGCTTCAAAGGAGAACCCTCGATACTCATCGTTCTCTCGCTCCTGATCGTCACGGGTGGTATCGGGTTCATCGTCCTGCAAGACCTCGTCCAGCGGATCGGCGGCAAGAAGAAAAACCTGAGCTACCACACCAAGCTCATTCTTGTCTCCACCCTGATCCTGATACTCTCCGGGGCCGCCGCGTTCTGGTTCATCGAGGCGAACAATGCCTTCGCCGGCATGAGCGCCGTGGATCGGGCGGTCAACTCGTTGTTCCAATCGATAACTCCCCGAACGGCTGGCTTCAATGCGGTGCATCAAGCGGATCTCAGGCAACCATCCATGTTCATTACGATGATCCTGATGTTCATCGGCGGAGCTCCCGGCTCCATCGCCGGCGGCATAAAGGTCGCCACTGCGTATATCGTGATGCTGGTCATGCTAAAACGCGCCAACGACCAAGGGGAAATAAACGCATTTGGCAAAAGGATTTCCAGGGAGACGATCAATGCGGCTCTGGTCTATTTCATAAAGGCTGTTTTTCTGCTCATCTTTGCTGTCGGAGCCTTGAGCCTGTTGGAGGGACCTCGGGGGGCCAATCTAGGCCAAGTCGCCTTCGAGGTCGTATCGGCCTTCGGTACCGTCGGGCTCTCCCTGGACTTCTCCCCGACCATGGGCCTCGCGGGCAAGCTCGTGATAATATTTACCATGTACGCCGGCCGTGTCGGCCTGCTCGCCTTCGTCTTCCTGGGCGATTCGAAGAGCGCCGAGAATTTCGTGTATCCCGAAGCGGATATATTGATAGGATAGCAGCATGAAGCAATTTGCAATACTCGGCCTGAGCTACTTCGGCAAGGATGTCCTCGAGGAACTCCTGGAGCTCGGAGCCGACGTCATGATCATCGACAAGGACAGGATCGTGATAGACGCGTACAAGGATTATCCGGTGAGCGCGGTTGTCATGGATATAATGAACGAGGAAGGCCTCAGCCGGATTCTTCCCAAGGGACTCGACGGAGTGGTGATAGACATGGGCGAAAAGATCGAAGCCTCGATCCTCGCGACCAGTTATTGCCGCAAGCTGGGCATTCCCCGTATTTTCGTCAAAGCGGTCACGGAGGGCCACGCCGAGATACTCGACATGGTAGGCGCGACAAAGATCATTTTCCCCCACCGGGAAGCGGCCAAACGTATCACACCCTTGCTGGTTTCTTCGGGTTTGCTCAATTATATGCCTGTATCCGGAAAGCTCGTGATCGCGGAAATAATGGTTCCCGAGAAACTCGTCGGCCTCTCTCTCCTGGAAGCGAACCTGCGCAGGACCTTCGGAGTGAACCTGATCTCGGTCAAGAATGGCGAGAACGAGACGTATGGCTTGTTCACGCCGGAGTACCGCTTCAGGTCCGGCGACATCGCCCTCGTTTCCGGGATGGACGAATCCATCGAGCAATTCGCCGAAAGCCATACCCACAAGGGTAGGCGCCGCTTCGGGTTCAAGGATATCTCTAACGTATTCGGCAAGAAAAAAAGACCGGCGAACAAAGCCTGAGCGCGGATCGCCGGTATGCGATCCGGCAGGCATCGTCGTTTGCCGCTGGCGTTCCCACCATTAGCAGGGTATAGTACTGTTATATGATCGATTCAAGCAGGATTTTAGTCATCCTGAACCCGGTCGCGGGCAAGGGAAAAGCGGGGGAACGGAAACCCGAGATAGAGCGGCTCCTGGTTTCGCATGGCTTGGCTTTCGATCTGAGGCTTACCGAGGCGCCTGGCCACGCGACCCAGATCGCCCGGGCGGTCGATGCCAGCGCCTATCCCATCGTAGTAGCGGCCGGAGGCGACGGTACGGTCAACGAGACTGTCAACGGCCTGATGGCCGCCAAGGCGGCGGGGAAGCGGGTACCGGCGCTCGGCGTACTGAGCGTAGGCCGGGGCAACGACTTCTCCTACGGCGCCGACCTGCCCGGCGAGCTCGAAGGGTGCATACAGGTACTGGCCCGCGACGCGAGAAGACAGCTCGACGTGGGCTTGGTCCGTGGCGGCGACTTCCCCGACGGTAAATATTTCGCGAATGGCATCGGGGTAGGCTTCGATACGATCGTCGGCCTCGAGGCAGCGAAGATGAAGCACGTCCATGGAGCCATGGCGTACGTCCTCGGAGCCCTCCGTACCTTCATAATGTTTCCGGAAGCGCCCGAAGTGAAAATATCATGGGAAGACGCGTACATGTCCATCGCGACCCACCAGATTTCAATAATGAACGGCAAGCGTATGGGCGGTACATTCTTCATGGCCCCCTGGGCGGAGAATCACGACGGCCGCCTGGAACTGTGCATGGCGGGCAGGATGAACCGCCGGGAGATGGTCGACCTTATGATCCGCTACACCAAAGGCAGCCAGGTAGGCCATCCGAAAATCACGACGGCAAGTGCCGCGCGCTTCCGTATCGAAGCTCCCAAAGGCGGCTTGGTCGTGCACGCCGACGGGGAAACCGTCTGCATCGATGGCAAGGCACTCGATGTCGAATGCATACCGGGAGCGCTCGAGATCGTCTGCGACCCGGGTCGCGTCGAACGCGAACGCGCCACCGCGCAAGCGGGGATGGCGGCGAAGGCATCATCGCGCGGATGAAAGCAGCGTCGAGGGTCGTGACCCCTGTAGTCAAATTCCTACTCGACCTTGTTTGCAGGGTCGACGACGCCGAACTTCGCAAGGTTCCACGCCATGGTCCGCTGATAATCGTCACCAACCATATAAATTTCCTCGAGGTTCCCCTCTTCATGGCGCACATCTTTCCTCGTGACGCCATAGGCCTCGCAAAACAGGAAAC
Source organism: uncultured Treponemataceae bacterium (assembly GCA_964552925.1). Lineage (GTDB taxonomy): Bacteria > Spirochaetota > Spirochaetia > Treponematales > UBA12059 > SZUA-370. Next base: position 304 of record CAZKJA010000072.1, on the reverse strand, counting down.
CTGGAGGAATCCCCTTCTCGGCGCGCTCGCCGACGTGTGGGAGGCTATAGCGATCGACCGGGAAGGTATCGATCTGAAGGCGATGCGGGACGCCCTCGGCGTGCTCGAGCGGGGGGCCATCCTTATAGTCGCGCCCGAGGGCACGAGGAGCGGGGACGGCAAGCTGCGGAAAGGGCACGGCGGGGTTGTGCAACTCGCGTTGCGCAGTGGAGCGCCGATACTTCCTGTGGCCCATTATGGCGGTGAATCGTTCTGGGAGAACGCCAAAGCCTTCAAGCGAACCCGGTTCGTCTTTCGCGTAGGC
>CAZKJA010000071.1:2809-12738 GCA_964552925.1 uncultured Treponemataceae bacterium | reverse complement strand
AGCTTTTGAAAGTCCAACGGGCGCGGCTCTCCGCCGCGCCCGTTCCATAGATGGCGGTCACCGATGATAGAAGAACGCGAGACAGTCAACCAGTGCTACATCATGCGGGAACGGGTCGGCGAGGACACGTTCTCGGAATGGTGGCGGGCCAGCGCCATCTTCGTCGCCTCAAACTTCCTGCTTCGGTTTCTAAAAGGCGGTTTCATCAAGGATGAGGGCGCATCGAGGGCCTTCCTGGAACTCGCCAGGAAACGGATCAACATAGTCTCCCCCGCAATTCTGAGCCTCGTCGAGATTGACAGGCATAAGGAGAGATTCTTCATCGCCTCGGAATACGATGGCCACAGGAACCTGAGATCCATCCTGGATTCAGGTCGACGCTTTACCGTGGAGCACGCGTGCAGGCTGGTCATCGAATTGGCCGAGGGAGTGGGAACGTTTCACCTGCGCGGCGAGGCCTTCGGCGTCCTGACACCCGAAGGCATCGTGGTGCACGGCCTTGGCGACATGATCGACGAAATCAAGTTGCTTCTGCCCAGTTACGAACCGTTCTTCGAGGCAATACCAGAGACCCAAGTGGAGGATTTCAAGCAAGCATGGGGATATGCCTCGCCGGAATTCAAGCGGGGAGAGATCGGCGACCAGAAATCCGACGTGTACTCGCTCGGCGTCCTCCTTTTCAGGCTGCTGACGGGAAAATTACCTTATGGAAGCCGATCAGGCATCCTGGTCAGGACCCGTTCTGCCTCGCCGGCCCATGTCGCCGCCGCGCTTGCCAGGCGCGGAATACCCCGTGAACTAGCGACGACAACAGTACGCGCCCTCAGGAAGAAACCCGGACTCCGCCATTCGGATATCATGGAATTCATCACGGAATTGCGTTCGGTCCTGGATGTACGGCGGGAGGCCTGGATCAAGGCAGGCAAAGTCGATCCTATCGCCGACCTCGCGACGCTCAACCTGAAAAAGGCGAAAGCGGACGCGTACGAGATAGTGCGGAGTCTGGAAACCGTCAATTATTTCAGGTTCCTCGGCGACGCGGGCGATGCAAGCGAGCCTGGCCCCATCGAGACGATCGAACCAGATGAGGAGATCATCGAACTTGAGGAGATAGAGGCCAGCCAAGGCGAGGACGACGAATCGATCGCTACCGAAGCCTACATCGACGCCGGCTACCTTGCTGCGGAAGGCTCATCCCCCCAGAGGCGGGTGCCAAAAAAATCTCCTGATGCCACCATGGTTCCCGATTCAACGTTACCGGACATGCCGCCGGACACGCCGCGGGGCAAGCCAGTCCCAGTAACGACATGGCAGGCCAGTCCTCCCGCTGAACCAACGGCGATTCCTTCTACCGCCGGGTATTTCAAGCAAGAAATCCCAAGGGCAATACCGGAACCAGCTCGCCAGGAACTCAACCCTCCAAAGGCAAAACACGCCGAGAACACCGCATCCGCTCCGGTGTACTGGAAGCATTCGGGCGGGTCCCCCCTCGAGGTGGCTGACAAGCTGGCAAAGGCTGTCTCGCTTGCAGCCGAGGGCAGCGGCATCGTACGCTTCATCCAGGACCCCGACTCCGGCGAGTCGGCCAAGATCATCGCCGAAGCGCTCGAGGTCTTGCGCAAGACGACGATGATGGTCGATCTGGGCGCCTTGCCGCCGGGCGCGACCATAGACCAGCTTATGGAACAACTTGAAAACATCCTGGGATCGGGACTTCTCCCTGGAAGCAAATCAAGAAGCAAGGCGGCGGCGAGGCGCTCCGCGCTCACGAAAGCAACCCGCCTGCTGGCAAGGCAAGCCGCGGACGCTTTGGTAGCCCGGGCCGAGCGTTCCCGGCCCTTGGTACTAATCGCGCGTGGAGCTTCGAACATATCGCCCTCGGCCCATCGCCTCATAGTCGAGCTGGCAAGCCGCGCTACACACGCGCCTGTCTGCGCATTCCTTTTCTACGGTACGGGCGACGTCCCGAAATGGCATGTGCTCTCGGGCATGAGGGCCGGACGGCCACGCTGACCACGGGTATTCCATCCGGCATATGCCATGGCCGCTTCAAAGCGTGGCGTTGCAGTTGAAGCACTCCGACCTGTAGGAAGAGTTTTCCGCCCCGCACGAAGGACACTTCTTGGCGATGAGGCCGCTCGACGTTGATCGGGTCGAAGGCGGCGGAGCGGGTTTCGGAGCCTCCGGTTCCGGCTCAAGAGGCGTAATGACGATGTCTGATTCACCAGCCTTGGACTGCGCCACATCCTTGGCTACTACAAGCGCAGGTTGGCCGGCGGAAGGCGTTCCAACCGTAACGTTGATCGTCTGCCCGCCGCTGCCCGTATCTTCCTTCAGCTGCTTGCGGTGAATCTGCGAACGCATGATTTCCCTGTAGATGAGCAAAAGCTCGATGGCGATCAGGACCAGAAACGCGATGATGACCAATTCCAAAAGTTGCGGCATGCGTCCAGTATCCAATGGGATGCGCATAAAATCAATTGAAAGCGTCAGAACCTGACCGGCATCAAGGTTCAAGCGCACGCTTGCGGGTACTCCGGGCATTCGTCATCCATACGCCGACGACGATTCCCGCCGCGCCGAACGCCTGCGCCGGCCCGAAAAACTCGCCGCGCAACGCGACCCCCGCGACAAGCGACACGAGCGTGGTCAGGGTGCCGAAAATCGAGGCTTGCGCGGCCTTAAGACGCGACAGGCTCAGGTTGACAAGGAAGAACGCGACAACTGACGACAGGATACCCAGGTATGCAATAGACAGCCACGTTCCGGCGGTCGCCTTGGCGAACATCGATGCCCATCCCCGCGACATCCCCTCCGCGGCGGCGAGAATACCGAAGAACACCGCGCCGGAAAGCATCATAGCGAAGGTCGTTTCCAGCGAGCCGTAATGGACGCTCGCCTTGCGCGAATACACATTGTAGAATGCCGCGCTCACGAGCGCTCCTACGACCAGGAGTATGCCGCGGACGCTGCCCGGTGAACCCGCGGGCGCGGTACCCTGATCGGCTCCGCCCCGGACCCCGCCGAGCACTATGAAGGCCACCCCCGCCACCGAAAGCATCAACCCGGCGACCTGGCGGGCTGATAGCCGCTCGCGGAGCATCGGCACCGACAGGGCCGCGACGGCCGCCGGCATTGCGCCGAGTATGAGGCCGGCCGTGCTCGAGGACGTCTCGCGGAGCCCGAATGTCTCGAGCGTGAAGTATAAAATCGGCTGGAACAGGCACAGGATTGCCAGCGGCGCCAGCGGTTTCCCCCGATAACGGAGCTTAACCGCGCCAGCGAGCCAAAGCGCTCCGAGAACCGTTGCCGCGAGCGAGAAACGGAGGAACATCAACACCATCGGGCTGAAGGCCTCGAGCGCCCCTTTGGTGACCAGGAACGAGAGTCCAAAAATCGAAGCCCAGGATATTCCCGCCGCGTACGCCTTCCATGATGCCACTTCCCTGCTCCTCGTGAAACACGCGCTTGAATGACCGGGCCATGGTAACCGACCCGGCCACGGTGTGTCACCGGGAGGGTTCTCTGGCCCTGGCGACATTGTATTCGGGGCAACGATGTCGTAAGAGTCCGGGGTATTTTTTTCACATCCAGGCGAAAAACATGCCCATCCAAGTCCTATCCAGAACCTGCATAAGCAAACGTCATATTGGATCGTCAAATATATACTTACCCTGAAACAAATTAACTTTCTGTATAACTAACATCTACCCTTGGCACGATCGTTGCATAGAGATAATTGAATATTTCTACGTATGGAGGACGAACCATGTATCGAGGTTTCAATGGCGGATGGATGGACGGCGGAGTGCCGTTCATGGGCAATTGGGGAGAAGCGGAACTCGAAGCGACGAGCCAGGCTCGCATGGAGCGATAGTCCACGCCATGGCTCGCTTTTTTGTGGACGCACGATAATACTTACACTACTTAGGAGAAGCACCCATGGCCAAGAAAACATTATCATCGGTCCAGCTCGCAAGGCGAGTTACGCTCGGCGCGCTGCTCGTCGGACTTACTATCATGACGATCCTGCATCAAAGGTTGCAGGGGATCCCTTCCATCGACGCGCTGTGCCCGTTCGGCGGTCTCGAGACCCTGTACAATTATCTGGCCGGCGGGACCCTCATACGGAAGATCGAGCCGGGCAATATCGTCATGCTAGGCGGCATCGTCGCCCTCGGCGTGGTGCTGTCGCGCTTCTTCTGCGGGTGGTTCTGCGCCTTCGGCGCCTTGCAGGGAATTTTCGGCTGGCTCGGCAAGAAGCTGTTCCGACGCAGCTTCACGGTGCCCTCTGGGCTCGACAGGGTCCTGCGCTGGGTGAAGTACCCGGTGCTTGTCGGCATTCTGTGGTTGACCTGGCGGACCGGCGAACTCGTCATCAGGCCGTACGATCCGGTGACGGCCTTCGGCCACCTCTCCGCTGGGCTCGGGGCCGTCTGGGCGGAGTTCGCCGTCGGCTTCGTCATCCTCGTGCTGTCGCTCGGCCTCTCAATGCTCTACGAACGGGCTTTCTGCAAATACGTCTGCCCGCTCGGCGCCTTCAACGCCATCCTCGGGCGCATACCCCTGTTCAGGATAAAGCGGGATCCGCCGACCTGCATCACGTGCTCCAAGTGCGACAAGGCCTGCCCGATGAATATCGACGTAATGAAACCCATCACTGTCGGCTCGCCGGAGTGCATTTACTGCATGGAATGCGTCACCGTATGCCCGACGAAAAAGGACACGCTGTATTTGACGATAGCCGGCAAGCGGGTCAAACTGCTGTCTGTTGTGATACTCGGCTTCGCGATTTTCGTCGGCGCGGCCATAATAGGCGAGGCGGCGGACATGCTGAAATTCACAGCGCCGTCGCTCAAGAGCCTCGCGAGCGGCGGAACGCTCTCGGTACTGGACATCAAAGGCTCTTCCACCTACGCGAACGTCTCGGAATCCTTCGGCATCGAGCTTGAGCGGCTCTACCGGGAGGCCGGGGTCAGCATGAAAGACGTGCCGGCCGACACGATGATAAAGGAAACGGGCACGCTTATAGGCAAGCCGGACTTCGAGACCGACGAGATCAGGTTCGCGGTGGCGAGAATTCTCGGGCTACCGTATGCCGGCGAAAGCGAACAGACGACCGGGGCCGTACCCCCCGCAAGCGCTGGCGGCGGACCACTTGTCGTTCCCGCCGACTTCGAACTCGAAGGCACCATGAGTATTCAGGATGTCGCCGCGGCGCTGAAAACAAATACCGGAGCGGTAATTGAAAAACTTGGATTGCCGTCCACAATCCCGCTGGACAAGCCCTTGCGCGATCTCAGGGATACCTACGGATTCTCCATGCCGGACTTGAAGGAACTGATCAGGAAATAGGCTTTCCCCGTTCCTCCGCGCCGGGAACCTACGGCAGCGGAGGAACGGGTTTCCCTCCGGATGCCCGGAAGCCCAGGCTCAAACAAGCGCGACGAGTACCAGCACGTAGCCCATGGCGACGAGCATAAAGACGGCGAGCGGAACGATGAAGCGTCGTATCATCGATGCCAGCCCCACGCCGAAATGCTCGGCGGAGACAACCATGCAGACGTGCAACGGGGAAAGCATCATTCCCGCGTATCCGAACGCGCAAGTGAGCACGACGGCAGCCTCCAACGGGAAGCTGGAGCCTGGTGTCAGCATACCCAGCGCTATAGGCAATGCAAGGCCCACGTACCCCAGGCCGATACCTGTGACAATGCCCGAGATGAACGCGAGGATCGGGATCGCGAGCGCCGCGGGGATACCCATATTCGACAATTCAGCGGCCGAGGCTTCGGCTACTCCGGCGGCGTTTATCAAGGCCGAAAAAACCATTATCCCGACGATGACCGTCACCAGGTTGACGGTACCCATCGACAGCCCGCCCTTGAAATTGCTCCACCCAGCCTTGCCCATACCGATATACACGCTGCCGGCGGCCAAGCCAAGATAGATTGGCGCGTAACGTCTGGCCAAAGCATCGAGCGGCGCATGCAGGTTCAAGCCTGGCGCCATCACTTTCCATGCGATGTCCATGACGATAAACACGCCGAGCACGACCGCCAGAGGCGCGACGCCGGCCACGAACGCGGCCAAGCGCCTTGCCAACGGTTCCCTGACGGAATCGTCCGCCGGAATACCCGAGCCGGAAGTCCGAGGCCGTGGGAGGATGAATACGAGCCCCAGGATGAAAAGTGTCGGACCGGCATATCCGTTGAGTAGAAGCAGCCTGTCAACGCCGAGACCGGATATCGCCGCTGTCATTATGAACGCTGGATACAATGGCCATATGAGCTCCAGGTTGTGCCTGAACCAGTAATTGGCCGCGGAGAGAGTCACCGCGCCCTTGCTTCGGCCGGGATCCATGGCCTCGACAAGGGGTGCCGACATTATAGCGCCACCCGGCATCGGCAAGGTGCCGACGATAAGCGGAGCGATCGCCATGGCGATGCGGGGAGATGGGATCAAGGCCTGCAACGCGCCGGAAAATGCGCCCATCCCGCCGGACCGTTTCATCGCCTGGGAGAACAACATGATTCCCGTCATCAGGATGACGAGCAGTATCGTGTCAGGGTCGATTATCTTGCCGATGGTGACGGCGAGCACCTGAAGGGGAGACAAGCCCCGCCACAACGCCAGAACCAAACCGCCGATGGCGGCTGCCAGGCCAAGGTGGACCTTGCGCGCGGTCGCGAAGACTACAAGGGCGAAGACGACGAGTATTTGTACCAATGCGGGAACTGACTGCATGAATTCCTTGTTTTGTAGGAAATGCGGCGGCCGGGACACGTTGTCGCCCGGCCGCGCAGGGAATCAGACTACTCCGGAAGATTTACGTTCGTTCTGGCCGATAAGGAAGTCCTGCTGCGAAATAATACGTTCCTGTTGCTCGATGAGAGCCTTGACAACGTCTCCTATCGATATGACGCCCGTCACCTTGCCATTCTCCTTGATAGGAAGATGGCGGAAACGGTTGGTGGTCATCAGGTTCATGCATTCGACAAGCGAAGTCGACGGTTCCGCGCAAATGATCTTGCCGGTCATGATTTCCTTGACCTTCGACGTGTCGCAGGACCGGCCTTTCACGATGATCTTGCGGGCGAAATCGCGCTCTGACAGGATACCTGCTATTTCACCGGATTTCTCCAGAACCAAGACAGCCCCTATATTTCGCTCCGCCATCAGGGTCAGCGCCTCGATGACTAAAGATTCCGGGCTTACGCTTATGACATCGCGGCCTTTGGTGTCCAGAATCTCCTTCACAGTATTCATGTTCCATCCCTCCTCATCGAGACAACATTTACCTGAGCGGATGCCGGCGCGCCGTATGCTCCGGTATAGTCCTATTTGAATATAGGCCGATTGTCGATATTCCGCAAGGTAAGAATTGCCGCATCAACGCAATCCAGCTGGCTTGTGAACATCGACTCCGCGATGGTTGGCAGAACCTGTCACGGATTTCGTAGCGAACCGAATCCCGAGGGAGTAAAAGTAGCACATCATGTTGTCCCGGTCGTACGTCAAGGTAACCCGTCGTATGCCTTTAGCCCGGGAAACCTTCGGATCTGTCGCGAGATTGCCGCGGTGCTTGGCTCCTGATGCCATTACGCGTTCCTCCTTCGCTCCGCCACGAAGGCGAGCAATTGGTTCCAGCCCTTCATGAAAGCGTTCCTGAACAGGGCGACTCCACCGTAATCATAATACTCGACCGGCTCCATGCCGTCGACCTCCCATGCCCGAACGAAATCGGGCATCGCGGTGCGGAGTTCCGCGACGAGGGCTTTGTCCACGGGGACGTCGATTCGCGGGATGGCCGGCGCGTCGCCCGTGATGAGGACTTCGGCCGTTCCATCCCAGTTGATTGTGACCGCGAGCGCGCCCCCGACCAACTCGGTGAAATCCTCGAGCTTCCGGGCGCCGCCGCCCATCATTACGCCGGGATACTTCCGGTCGACGAGAAGCGCGTACTCTTTCTTCGCCACGGCGAGGCCGGCCCATTTCAGCGCCTCGGCCGAAACCTTGATGCCCCGCTCGGCCACGTACGCCTTGAAGTAATCGTCGAGAATGCCGGTGATGTGGGTCACGTAGAAGATGGGGTGATTTCCGCTCGAGGCGGCGGCGGCCTTGTACGCCTCGCATATCGACACGGCCTGGGAGAGCCCCATGACCTCGGTGGCCATTGTCAGGATGTCCCGCTCGACGAAACGTGTGATGGCCTCGATTCCCGGTTCGGTGACGGGGATCTTGACCATTATGTTTTCGGCTAGCCTGCGGTTCTCCATACCCTCGCGGATGATGTCGGCAAGGAAATTCCACCGTTGCATTATGCCGTCCCGGGTGTATACTGACCTCAGGTTACGCCTTTAAGACAGGCGCACAAATCCATCCCATGTAATAAAAGGCGGTGGTTGTTCCCAGCTTCATCCATTTTTTTTCAAGGGGGTACTGCGATGTACAAATGCGATCAGAAGAGGATGGTCGACAAAATCAAGACTTTCTCCAAGTTCGGAGACGCCGGTCACGGTGGCATCACCAGGTATGAGTTGTCTCCAGAGGCCCATCAGGCAAGGGATGAATTCGTCAAGAGAATGAAGGCCATAGGCGCCGCCATCGAATTCGACGACCTGGCCAACGTCTACGCCACCATACCGGGCAGTGATGCCAAGGCCAAGCGTATCGTCATCGCATCCCACTGCGACTCTGTCCGCAACGGCGGCAACTACGACGGCATACTCGGCGTGATGAGCGGCATGGAAGTGCTGGAGTCAGTAGTCGCCCAGAAGATACCGCACAAGCACCCGCTGACGGCGATGATCTGGACCAACGAGGAAGGCTCTTTATATCCCCCCGCAATGATGATTTCCGGCGTAGTCTGCAACGAATTCCTTCCCGAAGCCATCGCGAAAAACTTCAAGGAAGAGAACGTGATGAAGTCGAAGAGCGTCCTCGACAAGACGACGACCTTCGGCGACATGCTCAAGAAAAGCCCGTACCGCGGCGACAAGAAGAAACGATTCAGCAAGGACAAGTACAAGGCGATGTTCGAGCTCCATATCGAGCAAGGACCGATACTCGAAGACGCCGGCAAGGCGATCGGCGCGGTGCAGTGCGTGCTAGGCATGTTCAACTACAGGATCAAGTTCCAGGGCTTCTCGGCCCACGCGGGAACCTTCCCGATGAACAAGCGGCACGACGCGCTGTTCGCGGCCGCACAGGCGCTCGTCTACATCCACCAGGAGATCGACAAGCTCGGCAGGCCGGAACTCGTGTATACAACTGGTGAACTTGTCATTCTTCCCTGCGTTCACACCGTGATCCCCAATTACGTCGATTTCTGCATCGACGTGCGGCACGAGGACCCCAAAGTCCTCGCCAAGGTCATGGCTATCCTGAAGAAGCTTCCTGCCAAGAAGTGGGCTGGATGCACCTGCGAGATCGCCGAACAGTGGAAGCGCGACACTGTGTACTTCGACAAGAAGCTCGTAGATTACGTCGACGCATCGGCGAAGGAACTGGGCCTGGCGTACCAGCGGATCAACTCCGGCGCTGGACACGACGCCCAGTTCGCGTCGTACGTCGTGCCGACGACAATGGTATTCGTCCGTTCCAAGGCCGGCTTGTCGCATTGCGAGGAAGAATACTCTTCCCCCGAGGATTGTACGGCGGGCGCCACGGTACTGCTGAACGCGGTGCTCAAGGCGGACGCGGAATAAAACGCTGTAACGTTTACGGCTAAATCAAGGCGGGGTCGGGCATCGTGAGGGGCCGGGCTCCGCCGGTTTTTATTGTAAGGCCCTTCGCCATTGATGGGGCCACGATGGCCGCGAATGGACCCTCAGCCCCCTCCTCTTTGATCCTTCCTTGACATCACCCCGGGCCGGCCTTAGAGTGGAAAACCCATGATGAAGATGAAGTACTCGGTCTGCAATGAA
>CAZKJA010000071.1:0-2709 GCA_964552925.1 uncultured Treponemataceae bacterium | reverse complement strand
CTTGCGCGCCTGGTCGACGCAGCCGGGGAGCTGGGAGGCGGGGTGCTGGTGTTCGGGTCGCCGCGACAGAGGGGCAGCCTGCCGGGGGTGGGCAAGGACGCTGCCGAAGAGGCCTTCACGGCGGCACTCCGGAAGGTCGCGCCCCGAGCCGAGGCCGCGGCGTGCGCCATCCTTGTCGAGTCGCTGTCACCCGAACAGACCGACGTTGTCAACTCGTTGGCCGAGGCTGTACGCCTGGCCGACTCGGTCGGATCGCCGGCTGTCAGCTCGATGTTCGACTTCCACAACGTATCGAGCGAGAGCGAAAGCTGGGACACCCTGCTCGAGCGGTACTACGGCCACATTCGGCACGTTCACGCCAACGAGACTGACGGACGGGCGCCTGGAACCGGAAAGTCGGACTATCTTCCGGCGTTCAGGACATTGATCGGCCATCGATACAAAGGCTGGGTGAGCGTCGAGATATTCGAGACTCCGCCCGACCCGGCGAGGATACTAAGCGACTCGATGGCACTTTTCGACACCCTCGAGAAACTGGGAGGCACCAGATGAAATTCGGCATAGTCGGTACCGGAATGATAGCGGAATTCCACGCACAGGCGATAGCGGAAATTCCAGGCGCGTCGATTGTGGCGTGCCTCGACGCGGTCCCCGAACGGGCGCAAGCCTTCGCGGGGAAGCACGGGTGCCGGGGCTACGGCAGCCTCGAGCACTTTCTGGCCGATCCCGATGTCCAGATCGTCAACGTGTGCTCCCCCTCGGGCGCCCATCTCGATTCCGCGGTGCCCGCGGCCTTGTCGGGACGACACGTGATCGTCGAGAAACCGCTCGAGATAAGCGTGGCGCGGTGCATGCGGATCGTAGAGGCATGCGACAAGGCCGGGGTCACGCTTTCGGGCATCTTCCCGTCGCGCTTCCACGGCGCGGCCCGAAGGATCAAGGAGGCAATCGACTCCGGGCGTTTCGGAAGGCTTTCGATGGGCAGCGCCTACGTGAAGTGGTGGCGCGAGCAAGCCTACTACTCGAGGAGCGTCTGGAAAGGCACCAAGGCGATGGACGGCGGCGGGGCGCTTATAAACCAATCGATACACGCAATAGACCTCCTTCTATGGTACATGGGCAAGGCGACCAGGGTCTCGGCCTTCACCGGCGTCGTCGGGCATACCGGCCTCGAGATAGAGGACAACGCGGCCGCCGTCATCGAATTCGAAGGCGGGGCCTTGGGCGCGGTCCAGGGATCGACGGCGACCTGGCCGGGCTTCCTCAAGAGGGTCGAGGTGATGGGTACCGCCGGAAGCGCCATCCTCGAGGAGGAAAACCTCGCGTTCTGGAAGTTCGATTCCGAGACGGCCGAGGACGAAGCCACCAGGGCGGAGTTCGCCGCGGTGACGACTTCGGGCGGAGGCGCTTCCGACCCGTCGGCGATAAGCCACCAGGGGCACCGCAAGCAGATAGAGGATGTCATCAAGGCGATAAAGGAAGGCGGAAAGCCTCTCGTAGACGGTCTCGAGGCTACGAAGGCGGTCGCGCTGATCGAGGCGATATACGAGAGCGCTTCAAGCGGCAAGCCTGCCGTCCCCGCGCGGCTGTGACACCCATGCCCATGGTTTTGGCGGGATTCACCGACGAAGCGGCCGATTCGGTCGACGGCCAGCTCCAGGCGGCGGACAGGCTCGGCTGGAAGTGGATGGAGGCGCGCAACGTCGACGGGATCAACGTCCACGACCTCGGGGAAAGCGAGTTCGAAGCCTTCCGCTCGGCGCTCGAGCGGGCCGGCGTCGGGGTGTGTTGCCTGGGTTCGAGCATCGCCAACTGGGGCAAAAGCGTCGACGAGGATTTCGCAGCCTCGATGACCGTCGCCATGAAAGCGGCCGAGCGGATGCAGGCGCTGGGAACTCGCCTGGTGCGTATAATGAGCTACAGGATACTCTTCGACGCGCAGGGAAATCCGCTGGCCGACCAAAAGAAGCGGCAACGCTTCGAGAGGCTCGCGGAGCTATGCGCCGTCTTCACAGAGCGGGGCATCACGCCGGTCCACGAGAATTGCCTCAACTACGGCGGCATGGGCGTCGCGAACGCGCTTGAACTCCTGTCGGAGGTGCCGGGCCTCAGGCTCGTCTTCGATACGGGCAACCCCGCGCTAACGCCGGACTTCTCCAAGCCAAGGCCGTGGCCGAACCAGGACGCGCTCGAATCCTGGCTGGCCTTGCGTGACAATGTGGTCCATATCCATGTGAAGGACGGCTGGCGCGACCCGGCTAGCGGCGGAGAGACCTATGCCTATCCTGGCGAAGGCCGCGCGAGCGTGCGGGAGATACTCAAAGACTGCATTGACAGGGCCTACTCGGGCTGGCTCTCCATCGAGCCGCACATGGCGGTCGTCTACCACGACCCCTCCGTCAGCTCTCCCGCCGGGAAGCGGGAAGCTGTTTTTGTTGAATACGGGCGCCGCCTGGAAACCATGCTACGCTCGCTTGGTTGCGAGGTCGCGGGCGGCGCAGTCAAGAAGGTGTCGACGAAAGGAACGCTACCCGTATGAGCGGCCCCCTTCCCCTCCAGTCGCCCCTGCGCACGTTTTCGGTCGACGAGCTGCACGTCTGCGTGTTCCGCGACAGGAAGGCGATGGGCGCGGCGGCGGCGGACGACTGCGCTCAGGCGATACGACGTACATTGTCGGGAAAAGGGCACTGCCGCATAGTGTTCGCGGCG
>CAZKJA010000070.1:0-12767 GCA_964552925.1 uncultured Treponemataceae bacterium | reverse complement strand
CCTGCGCGATCACTGGCGCTTTCGGGGAGGCGCAAGGTTCGATGAACTACCTAATTAATATTTTGAAATTGAATTAAAAAAGACCGCCGCGTTAATCGATGAACCGGTGCCGCGGTCCGGCACCATGCCGCGCCATCGCGGAGGCGCGGAGCGTCTTTCGACGCGTATCCGTTGGGAATGAGTGTACTATGCCTTTCCTTGCCCCTCCTCGTAGTCCACAGAGTAACGCGGCGGCCGGCAGGTCCGCATCAGCTCCGGCATAGGGCGGTCAACCACTCCGGAGTTTTTACAATGAATTTTTGCACAGAGATACAGAGAAGACGAGACGGAAAAAATCACGAACAAACGAGAATCAGAATTTTCGCCCAACGGTTCTTTCAAATTTTTGTTCACCTCATCTTCTCTGTGTCTCTGTGCTTGACTCTTGGTGGATCAATCTACCGGAATGGTACATCGGCGGAGTAGTCGATGCCGGCGACGTCGAAGCCGTGGGCTTCGAGGAAGTCGTGGCGGAATCCCTCCAGGTCTACAATGGCGGCGAGGTTTCCTTCATTCGCGCTGAGGAAGCGCCTGCTCGTGCCTTGCTGCACGTCGTCGCGCATCTCCAGGTCGTCCATGCGGATGCGGCCGGCTTCGTCGACGGGCACTTCTCCCCTGGCGAACAGCCTCTGTTCGTACAGACGCAAGATCTGGTCGAGCGGATCCTCGTGCATGCCGAGTTCCTTCATGGTCTTGAAGAGTGCGGCGACGTACAGCGCGACAACTGGAATCACGGAACTGGCCCTGGTCACCACTGCCTTGTTGACCGCGACATACGCCTTTCCTCCGATTTTTCCCAGGAAACGAGTAAGTTCTCCCGCGGTCTTTTCCAGGTGTTCCTTGGCCTTGCCTATCGCGCCGCCCCGGTAGATGCGGGCGGTGTGTTCCGGGCCGATATACGAATACGCCATCGTGACACATCCGGGCGCCAGGAGCCCGGCTCCCGAGAGCGAGCGGATCCACAGCTCCCAGTCATCGCCGCCCATCACCTTGACCGTCGAGGCTATCTCGCCAGAGTCCGCGGGATCGATAGTCACCTCTCCCATCTGTCCTGAGAGCACGTCGAAGGTCTTCCCGGTAAAGGTCTCTCCTATGGGCTTGAGCGTCGATCGGTACATCACTCCCGTATCCGGATCGACGCGCACGGGGCTGGCGAGCGAATAGACCACCTGGTCGAAGCGCAGGCCCTTTTCCCTGGCGAGCGCGATGACGGACGCTCTCGTGTCGTGGGAAAAAGCGTCGGCGTCGAAGGTTTTCGAGAACAAGCCCGTGGCCGTAGCGGCCTTGTCGAACGTACGGTTATTGTACCAGCCGGGCGTGCCCGTTTTCTTTTCGCTGGGTTCGCGTTCCAGGGAAACGCCGACGGTATCGGCGCCGCACGCGAAGGCCGCGCTGATCCTGGACGCGAGCCCGTAGCCGGTGGAGCCACCGATTACGAGCACCGCCTTTGGCAGGCTCTTTCCCGCGGCCTTCGCCGCGCCGGTGATCGCTTCCCGCTTGGCTATCGTCCTGTCGATCCACGCGTGGACCACGGCCTCGCAACCGGCTGGATGGGCGTTGAGGCAGATATTGCTTCGTATCATCGGCGTCATTTTAGTTTCTCCTCGGTCGCGGCTATGCACAACCAGCTGGCTTCGACGGCGAGTTCCCCGCTGACGTAGCCCTTGCCGGCCTGTTTGATTATCTGCGTGCTCCCACGGAGCGTGGTTACTTCCATCTCGAACAGGTCGCCGGGGCGAACCTGCCTGCGGAACTTGACGTCGCTTATTGTGGCGAGGAAGAAAATCCCCCCCGCCTTGGGGTTGACCAGCTTGTAACCGATGCCGCCGGCTTGCGCGAGCGTTTCGACAAGGAGGACGCCTGGAACCACTGGATACGTGGGGAAATGCCCTTTGAAATACCACTCGTCAGCGCGGAACAGGCGTTTGGCCTTTATCGAACCATCCTCCGCCGTCTCGACCTCGTCGACGAATACGAACGGATCCCTGTGCGGCAGTATCGATTCAATTTCCGCCTTGCTCACCGTCATGGATATTTCCTCAGGACGACGCAGGCGTTGTGGCCGCCGAAGCCGAGCGACGCGCTCGCGGCAACGTCTATCCTGCCGGATACGCCGACATTGGGCACATAGTCCAGGTCGCAGGCGTCGTCGGGTCGCTCGAGGTTGATTGTCGGCGGGAAGAACCCGTCGCGTATCGCGAGCGCGCAGATAATTGCCTCGACGGCGCCCGCGGCCGCGATCATGTGGCCGGTCATGCTCTTGGTCGATGATACCTTTATCTTCTTCGAGTGCCCGCCGAAAGCCTTCTTGACCATTTGCGTCTCGATCGGGTCGTTCATCTGCGTGCTCGTTCCGTGGGCGTTGTAGTACGCTACCGCCTCGGGGGCGATGCCCGCGTCCTTGATCGCCAGGCTTATAGCCCTGGCGCCGCCGTCGCCGGAAGGTTCGGGAGCGGTGATGTGGTACGCGTCGCAGGAGGCGCCGTACCCGGCCAGTTCTCCCAATACCTTGGCGCCGCGCGCCTTCGCGTGCTCCTCGCTCTCGAGGATCATGACGCCAGCGCCCTCTCCTATCACGAAGCCGTCACGGCCTGCGTCGAAGGGCCTCGAGGCTTTGTGCGGGGTATCGTTGTACGCGGTGGAGAGCGCCTTGAGCATGCAGAAGCCGCCGACGGCGAACTCGGTGATCGCCGCCTCGGCGCCGCCAGTAATGACAACGTCCGCGCGGCCCGCGCGTATCAAGTCCAGCGCCTGCCCCAACGCGTCCGTACCCGAAGCGCAGGCGGTCACCGCCGTTATCGATGGCCCTTTGATGCCAAAGTGGATGGAGATGTTGCCCGCGGCTTCATTGCTGATCATTAGCGGTACGGTCAAAGGCGGCATTCTTGAGGGGCCGGATTCCAGGAGTTTCTTGTAGCTTTCCTGGAATATCTCTATGCCGCCGATACCATTGCCCAGGACCACCGCGACCCGTTCCGGATCAGGCGTGGATGATTCGAGCCCTGCAGCCTTCCATGCCTGGACCGAAGCGGCTACCGCAAACTGCGTGAACCGCGCCATCTTGCGCGCATCTTTCTTGTCCATGTAGAGGCTTGCGTCGAATTCCTTGACTTCGGCCGCCACTTTGGAATCGTAATCAGCCGCGTCGAACAGGGTTATCGGCCCAAGTCCGCTTTTCCCGGCTTTTATCGCCGACCAGAACGTGTCTATATCGTTGCCCAGTGGGCTGATTACCCCCATACCGGTTATTACTGCTTTGTTCATATTTACCTCCTATTGGCTCAGTTACCAGCGGATGATGACGCCGCCATATGTCAGACCGGCGCCGAAGCCCATAGCCATGATCAGGTCGCCCTTGTGGAGCATCCGCTTTTGCGCGAGGTCGTTGATCGCAAGCGGAACGGAAGCCGCTGAAGTATTGGCGTACTCCTCGATGTTCATGTAAATATGATCATCGGCTATCCCGAAACGCTTCGCCGCTGCCTGGACGATGCGGGCATTAGCCTGGTGCGGCACTATCCACCTGAAATCCTCGAGCTTGTAACCTGATTCCGCAAGTAGCGCTTCAATGGTATCGGTTATCGCCTTGACGGCGAACATATAGACTTCCTTGCCGTCCATGACGATGGCCGGTGGTACCGTGGCTTCTTCCCTCTCGAAGGTCTTCTCGCGCTTCGGCTGGCTCAGGTACAGGCTCATCGCGCCCGAACCCTTGGCGCGCAACCAGGAGTGTAATATACCACGGCCCGAGGCGTCATCCTTTTTCTCGATGACGAACGCGGCCGCGCCGTCGCCGAACAGGACGCAGGTGCCACGATCGCTCCAGTCGGTGATCCTGGACAGGATTTCGGCTCCTATTACGACAGCGACCTTGCGGGTAGGCGAAGCGAGCATCGAAGCAGCTACGTCGAGGCCGTAAATAAAACCGGTACAACCCGCGTTCACGTCGAGGGCGGCAGCGTTTTCTGCGCCGAGCTTGTCCTGGATGATGCAGGCTGTGGAGGGGAATCCCAGGTAATCGGGGCTTATCGTCGCAACGATGATGAGATCTATATCTTCAGCCGTCTTTCCAGCCTGTTTGAGGGCGGCCCTGGCGGCTTCGACGCCCAGATCGCTTGTCAGCACTCCATCCGCCGCGAAATGCCGGTTTCCTATGCCCGTATGCGATCGAATCCATTCGTCCGTCGTGTCGACCCGCTTGGCGAGTTCGTCGTTGCTTACTTTGTTGGGCAGCTTTGCCGCGCCGGATCCTGTTACCAATATAGCCATTACAGCCTCCTTGACACTATTAGATATAATGTCATGAGTCGATAATGTCCTAATTGACAGATAGTGTCAATATGTTAGGTATTGGTATTCATTTCGTGGAAAGCTGCTAGTTCATCGAAGCTTGCATCTGGCATCTTTTCGATACCGTATGATGATAAATTCGATACAAACCATACTCCGGGCGGTAGTCTTGTTGAACCGGATGCAGGCTTCGATCAACTAGTCTCGAAGAACGGAGTCATGCAGCTTTTTAGGCAGGTACGCTGCTGCCAGGGAAAGGGCCGCGGAGACCGCCAGACCTGCCATGGGGAAGAGCTTGGCCGCGACAGTGCCTTCCTTCATGAAACTTCCCGACAATCCGAGCGCATAACCTATGGCTACAGCGGCAAATGTAAGCGCAGGCCGGAGCTTGCGCTTTCCGGACAGGACAATAGCTACTGTCAAGGCCGGGACGATACCCGCGGTATAGCCGTTGTAGGTCTTTATAAGGATGCCGATGATATCGGTCTGGTACAGGGCGATGGCCGCCCCTATCGCCCCCACGATGACTACCCACATGCGCGCGCCGGCCACCGAGGAGCGTTTGAGCAGGTCGTGCTCGAGGATGCCTGCCGCGGTCAGGAGGACTGTGTCGGCCGTGGACAGGATCGCGGCTAGGAGGCCGAATATCAGGAGACCGCCAAGGAAACCGGGCATGCTGTTATGCGCGATGAAGTTGAGAGGATCGACTCCTCCGAGATTGCCCACCGACGCTTTTGCCCACAAACCTATGAAGGTGATGACCAAGGCGAAGATGAGCATGCCGAAGCCCGAGCCGAACGAGCTCTTCCTCGCGTTTTCCGGACTGTCGGAGGAGAGGATCCGCGAGAACATCATCGGGCAGATGAAATACGAGCCTCCGAGCACTATGACGTAGTACAAGAGATCCAGGAATCCAAAATTGCCGTTGAAGATTTCCACCTTCACAGCGCCTGCCGGAGGCGGCGAACCGAGGAACAGCCAGGCGAGGGTCGTCAGTACGGCAATCGACAGGAATCCGAACTGGAACAAATCGGTACGGAGCACCGATTTTTGGCCGCCGATAAGGGTGTACACGACCAGGAAGCCCGCCGAAGCCAGCACCGCCGCTTGGTGTTCTAACCCCGTTATGCCCGAGACAACTTTCGCTGCCGCTACGAATTGGGCGGTCGCGATGCCAACCCATGTGAACAGCACGATGACAGAGGTCAGCGTGCCAAGCGAAGGGGCTACAAGTTTCGCGGCAAGGTCGGGGAGGGTGACTGCTTCGGTTTCGCGTACCTTCCTGGACAGGAACGCGCCTTGCAGGAAGTGCGCAATGCCGCCCGCGGCGACGAACCAGAAGGCAGGGAAGCCAATCTTGTACGCCCTCGTCACGGTGCCGATTGTGATCCCGCCGCCGATCGTCGAGGCGAGCATCGAGGCTATTACAAGCAACTTCCTCTGCGAGCGCCCCGCGACGAGGAAGTTATCGAGAGTGTCGGCGTATTTGACGCTAGCAAGTCCTATCCCGAGCAGGACGAGGCCGTACAGTATCAACAGGATTGTAGACAGCATTGTGACTCCTTCCACGCGGACCATACCAGTGACGGACCGCGAGTCACTATAACTGTATCGATAACTGTATCGTTTGTCCAGTGTAGCGTTGATACCGCTCAGGCAGCCGTTATCAACGCCTTGAACCTCGCTTCGTCGACAGACTCCTTTTCAAGCAATTCCACA
This sequence comes from uncultured Treponemataceae bacterium, assembly GCA_964552925.1. Lineage (GTDB taxonomy): Bacteria > Spirochaetota > Spirochaetia > Treponematales > UBA12059 > SZUA-370. Next base: position 6,719 of record CAZKJA010000070.1, on the reverse strand, counting down.
GCAAGGATATCAAGCAAGGCTTTGTGCTCGCCCAGTACCCGTCTCGCAATATCGTAGCGCTCGGCCACAGTCGCGGCGACTGTCTCGTCAATGTAGCGCTGGGTCTCTTCGCCGTACTCGCGGGTCATCACCGGCTCGGCCGAAGGTCCGATCATGCCGGCGCCGCGCTTGGTCAACGCGACGTTGCGGTACCGCTCGGACATGCCGTAATCGGTTATCATCCTGCGGGCGATATCGGTGGCGCGCATGATGTCGTTGGCCGCGCCCGTCGAAATCTGCTTGAATGTCAGTTCCTCCGCAGCCCGCCCGCCCATGAGCACGTCGATTTCCCCGAGCAGCTTGTCCTCGGTCACGATATACCTATCCTCGATCGGCACCTGGAGCGTGAAGCCCAAGGCTCCGAATCCGCGTGGCACTATGGAGACCTTCTGAACCGGATCCGAATTGGGCGTGAACGCAGCGACTATCGCGTGCCCCGCTTCATGGTAGGCGATCACGCGCCGCTCGTCCGGATTCATCACCCGGCTCTTCTTCTCGAGGCCCGTCATGATTTTTTCGACGGCTTTTTCGAAGTCTTCCTGGTGCACCTTCTTGCGGCCGGCGCGTACCGCGAGCAGCGCGGCTTCGTTGACCACGTTGGCGAGGTCCGCTCCGACGAAGCCCGGCGTCGCCCGTGCGACCTTGGAAAGGTCGGTGGTCGCGTCGAGCTTGACAGTCTTGGCGTGTATGTTGAGGATAGCCACGCGTCCGACTATGTCCGGCCTGTCGACGCCAACCTGTCTGTCGAACCTGCCGGGACGCAACAATGCGGGATCAAGCACATCCGGCCTGTTCGTGGCCGCCAGGATTATCAGGCCGCTCGTCGCGTCGAAACCGTCCATCTCGACGAGCAGCTGGTTGAGCGTCTGTTCTCGTTCGTCGTTCCCGCCCATCACGCCGTTCACCCGGCTCTTGCCTATCGCGTCGAGCTCGTCTATGAACACTATGCATGGAGCTTTCTCCCGGGCCTGCTTGAACAAGTCCCGGACGCGCGCCGCGCCGACGCCGACGAACATCTCGACGAACTCGGCGCCGCTCATCCGGAAGAACGGCACCCCCGCCTCGCCCGCGACGGCCCGCGCCAGCAGGGTCTTGCCCGTTCCCGGGGGACCGACAAGCAGGACTCCCTTCGGGATCTTCCCGCCGATGTCGGTATATTTTTTCGGGTTCTTGAGGAAGTCGACGACCTCTACAAGTTCTTCCTTGGCTTCGTCGACACCCGCAACGTCGCCGAATCTTGTCTTTACGTCACCCTCGGCAACGATTATTGCCTTGTTCTGGCCCACCGAGAGGACGTTCGAGCCCATCCCGGTCAGGCGCTTCTGGAGCATGCGCCACAGGAAGAACATGAGGCCGAACGGCAATACCCAGTTGAGCACGAATCCTATGGCCGCGTTTCCCTCCCGGGAAACCGCCTCGTAGGTGACCTTCTTGCTGTCAAGCAACTTGGTGAACTCAGGATCGTACACCGGAACCGCTTTGTAGACCTTTTTGGAGGTCTGCGTGCCTGGCCGGCCATCCGTATATTCGGATGTTGCCGTATACCCGGTATAGTAATTGGTGTCCATGTCTATGCGCACGATCTCGCCTGATTCGACGAGATGCTTGAACTGGCTGTACGGCACTACCGAACTGTCGGCGGATGCTATGAACCAGTTGAATATGCTTATCGATACCAGTGCGACGAATACATAGCCCAGCGAATACTTCCAACCTTCTATCGGCGGGATCGGGCTTCCCTTGCCGGTTTTTTTACCATTTTTGGATTTCCAGTCATCATTCTTGCGGGGCATCGTATCCTCCGTTGTATAATGTACGGATTTTCCGGCCGATCGGCCAGATCCCTCCAGGCGCGCCGAGGCTTTCCTGCTTCCTTGACCCTGCCATGCATTTATCAGTACATTTTGTCCGTCATAGACCAACCACCCATAAACATTCCAGGAGGGATACAAATGAAAGTGAATCCGTTGGGCGATCGTGTGCTCATCAAAGTTCAGGAAAGCGATAGCAAGAGTGCCGGTGGGATAATAATTCCGCAGACTGCCCAGGAAAAGACCCAGACGGGTCTCGTCGTGGCGATCGGCACCGACACCGATGTCATCAAGGTGAAGAAGAACGACAAGGTCATGTACGACAAGTACGCCGGAACCCAGATCAAGATCGACGGCAACGAGCACCTTATCGTGAAATTCTCGGATATCCTCGCCGTTATCGAGTAAATACCAGGATCCTTCGGGATATAGAACGCCGCCTTGCCATCATGGCCGGGTGGCGTTTTTTTGTCGATATCGAGGCGCCTGCTTCGTTGCAGGACGCGCGTTGTCACTCGGCATGCACGAGCATGCCTTCGCGACCCCGTGCGCCCTGCGCCTCGCATTCATCCTCGATATCGACAAAAATCATTCCCGACGAACCCGAGGCGCCTGCTTCGTTGCAGGACGCGCGTTGTCACTCGGCATGCACGAGCATGCCTTCGCGACCCCGTGCGCCCTGCGCCTCGCATTCATCCTCGATATCGACAAAAATCATTCCCGACGAACCCGAGGCGCCTGCTTCGTTGCAGGACGCGTATTGTCAGCGGCTGGTTATTATTGAAAGGAGTTCGGCTGGGGAGGAGGCCTTGAGGGCGGCTGCTCGTTTCTCGGCGCTTTTAAACAGCTGGCTTACTTCGGCGAGGAAGCGGAGGTGGGGACCGGTGCTTTCAGGGGGGGACAGTGTCATTATGAAAATGCGACAGGGTTCGTCGTCCAAGGCGTCGAATTGGATTGGTTCGTCGCTGATGCCCACGCACGCGACGAGCGATTTGATTGCAGGGGATTTTCCGTGCGGTATCGCTATGCCATTTTTCATGCCTGTCGACATCTTGTTTTCCCGCTCCATGACGGCCAGAAGCGCGGCGCCCTTGTCATGGATGCTTCCGCTGGCAACAAGGAGGTCGAGCAGCTCGTTGATGACGTCGATCTTTTCCGTTGACCGCAAGCCGATGGCCACGGTTTTTTCAGTGAGTACTGTGCTGAGATTCATTCGCCAATACTATGGGCGGCCGGTTAAAATGTCAATAAAACTCAGATCGACGCGACCACGGAAACTACGCACGAGCCGACGATTATATCGACAAACGCGGCAACGAGTGCCAGAGGCAGGGCGGCTGGGAGCAATACCATGTAGCCTGATTCGAAACCCCTGCCATAGGAAGCGCACAAAGCCGCCAATGCGACGATCGGCCCTGCGCCTGGGGACGCGCCGAGAGCCAGCGCCGTCAATGGAACCGTCCCAAGTATCCAGAGCACTGTATTCGAGCCCAATCCCAGGTTCGAGTACGAGTTGAGGATGGCTATGAAGGCAGTAGCGGTGACCATTGCCGATCCGGCCCTGCCAAATGCCAGCGCGAACGGCAAGCTCACCGCTCCTGCCCGTCTCCGTACGCCGAGGCTTTCCTTGAGGTGCTTGGCTGCGACGCCCGCTGAAATGTACGCGTGGCCCGATACGAGCGCGGCCAGTGCTGGCGCTGCGAGCCCGAATAGCGTCTTGTATGGATTCTTCTTCCTGTCGAGGGCAAAAAGCGCGAGCGGCAGCAGGATGGCGAGCACGACCAGGGTTTCGATGCCCATTGTCAGGAAAAGTTGCCTGTAAATGCCGAGCCGCTGGGTCCTTGCCATCGAGGCAGCCCGTGCCATCGAGACCGCTATCAACGGCAACGGAAGCAATTCCACTATGAAACTGTTTATATGCCAGCCTATCCGGGAGAGTGAATCGAAAAGCGTCAGAGCCGGCTTGGTGGTGGCCTTGTCAAAGGCGAACGCGACGCCGAGTATGATCGCGAGCACCGCCGCCGGTACAAGATACTCGTTGGAGAACAATGTGGTAATAACGTTGCCGGGAAAAATCGAGGTCAGGACATCGAACAGCTTTGGCAATGCCGCGACGTTGTAGGCTATATCCGTGGAAAGCGGAATGCGGCCGGGTGCGATGATGAAAGCGCCCCCGAGCCCGACGAGGGCGAGGATTGCCATGGCGGCCAGCGAATATACGATAGTCCAGGACAATACGCGGAACAAGCGCTTTTCCTCGTATAGCTCGAACGCCGCGACCGCGGTTGAAAAGAATACAAGCGGGATCAACGCGTAGCGACTCAGGTTCATCGAGACCAAGGCGACGGAGTCGAGCACGACGCCATCGCCGGTCGGAATGACCAGGCCGGCCGCTACCCCTACGATAGTCGCTATCAAGTACTTGAGCCAAATTTTCATTCGCCGAGCATACCTGAGCCGATATACACCGTCAAGGCGAGGCCTGTCGCATGTCTTGGGGTTAGTATGTGCCGCATGCACAAAGAGCCAACGTCCGCCGCTGAGTTGAAACGGACCGAAACGTCCGGATTCAAGGAAGGCGTCTTGTATTCGAGCCTCCTGGGGATGGCCTTCCCGATGATGCTCGGCAGCGCCATAGAGGCTGTGTACAACCTGACCGACGCTTTCTTCCTCGGCAAGCTTGGAACCGCCGAGATCGGAGCGCCTTCGATAGCCTTCAGCGTGGTGTTCTTCCTTACCATATTCGGCGTGGGACTCTCGAACGCGGGGACCACGCTCATGGCCCAGTCTAGAGGCAAACTCGACGCGGCGCGGATGAACCATTACATGAACCAGACAGTGTCGCTCCTGTCCCTCGTGTCGATGGCGCTCGCGGCTACCGGATTCCTCGTGGCCGCTCCACTACTCCGCTTGCTTAATACCCCCGCAGAGGTCTATGTCTTCGCCCTCGTGTACATGCGCATAATTTTCCTGGGCATACCATTCGTCTTCATGTATTTCTGTCTCCAATCGGCGTACACCGCCATCGGCGACACCGCCACGCCGATACGTATCCACCTGCTCGCGGTCGGCCTCAACGTTGTGCTCGATCCACTCCTCATCTACGGGCTAGGGCCGTTCCCCGCCCTCGGAGTCGCGGGGGCGGCGATAGCGACAGTCATGTCGCAGGGTGTGGGCGCATTGCTTTCCCTCAACGTGCTCCGCAGCGGAAGGGACGGTCTTAGGCTGACAGCCAGGGAAATGAAGCCGACGTCGAGGGCATGGGGCTTGCTCCTGCGCATAGGCATGCCGGCGAGCGTCGGGCAGGGTCTGTCCGCATTCGGTTTCACTGTGATGCAGGGGGTCGTCAACACGTTCGGCACGTCGGCCATAGCCGCCTTTGGGGTCGGCAACAGGCTGATGAACATGTTCGATATCCCGACCCACGGCATCGCGAGCGCCACGACGAGCCTTGTCGGGCGCGCGATGGGGGCGAAGGACCATGGCGCGGTCAGGCGGATAGTCCGCGCCGCGCTCGTATCGGTGGTAGTGCTCGAGATACCGCTCCTTGGCTTGTCGGTACTCTTCGGAGGCGACCTCGTTCGCTTGTTCGTGTCCGATCCCGAGGCGGTACGCCTGGGCGACATAATGTTCAAGGTCGTCAGCCCGTCGCTGCTGATGTTCGGCCTGTACTTCGCGCTCACCGGGGCGTTCCAGGGCGCCGGCGACACCAAGGTGATCCTTGTCCTGGCCGTCCTCCGACTCTGGGTGATTCGCGTACCTTTGGCGTATCACCTGGCATTCAACACGTCGCTCGGCCCCCTGTCGATATGGATCGCGATGTTCGCATCGAATTTCCTGACGGCCGCGGCTGGGATGGCGTACTTCAAGCTTGGCCGCTGGAAGCGGGCGCTCGACCCGGACTGGATATGAAAACCACCTCCCGAAACAATGCGTGCAGCGAATGAAGCCGCCAAGAATACTTGTCGCCATCGTAAGTAGTGTGGTAAGTTCCGGTGATCAGCATGAGGAGCGCTCATGAAGTATTCCGTTGAACCATGGCTTTTCGAAAAAGTGCCCGATGTTTGCTTCGGGATACTCATCGGCGAAAATATGTCAAATACGGCTTCATCGGATGAAGACGACCAGGCGTTACGGAGAGCGGAATCCAAACTGCGTGGAGACCTGGGGAACAAGGATCCAAAGGAAGAACCGTACATCGCCAGGTACAGGAGCGCCCTGCAGGATGTCGGCATCAATCCCAACAAGTATACGAATTCCGTCGAAGCGATGTGCAAGCGCATAATCAAGGGCTCAAGTCTGTCGTCTATCAATTCCCTTGTCGATGTGTGCAACGCCATATCCCTGGAAGAAATAATCTCGCTCGGCGGCCACGATCTGAAGGAAATTCGCGAAGATTTGTGGGTGCGAAAGTCAAGAAAAGGAGACGTATATCTCCCGTTCGGATCGACAAGCTACGAAGAACTTGGTGATGGAGAAGTAATATTTGCCAGCGGCAACATTGTGCAGACAAGGCAATGGCTTTGGAGGCAAAGCGAGATCGGCAAGATGACCCTCGATACGAAGAATGTCTTTTTTCAATTGGTCGGTTTCGAGGGAGAACATTTCATACGACTTGAAAGCGCAATGAATTCCCTGGCAACGTCGATAACGGACAGGTTCAATGGGACAGTACGGAAATACCTCGTCAACAAGGGCAGTCAGGGAATCGAATTCTAGGGTAAGTCGCGATTTGTTGCGCGAATCGCGCCGTGAATGAAAAAGCCGCCTTGAAGGGCGGCTTTTTCATTCACGATGATCCGGGCGGGAATCGAACCCACGACCTATTGCTTAGGAGGCAATCGCTCTATCCAACTGAGCTACCGGACC
>CAZKJA010000069.1:12452-12941 GCA_964552925.1 uncultured Treponemataceae bacterium | reverse complement strand
ATGCATGAATTTATTATTAGTCAAATATTTTATATGGTGGCGAAAAGGAGCTGATCGGGCGTTTTCCGCGGCAGTGCGAAGCGTAGCTAAAAGAAAAGCTGTTAAGGTGCGTACAACAGGCATGGCTTTTCGGAAACTGGGGGATCCTGGGATTCTAGGCTGGAATCGGAAGAAAACCTCATTCTTGTCGTATAGTCAAAAAAGCCGTTCCTCGAACGCTCCCTTGATTTTTTCGATGTGATGGACCTGGCTCTCGGGAATGACCCTTGCGACTTGGATAGATCCGTTAAGCGTACTATAGTAAAAGTATGAACAACCGTGCCCACGACTGGTACAAACAAGCAGTGAACGATCTGGCATGGGCTCGCGACTCGTTTGAGAGCGGCCACTGGGCACAGGTGTGCTTCATTTGCCAGCAGATCGCGGAGAAGGCGCTCAAAGCCATAGCACTATCAAAGGGCGCACTTGAAATAAAGAGTCATTCATTAG
>CAZKJA010000069.1:12013-12442 GCA_964552925.1 uncultured Treponemataceae bacterium | reverse complement strand
TCGAGCGGATGGGACGGCGGCTGGACGTTTACTACATTACATCCCGATATCCGGATGCATTCGCCGAGGGGGCTCCCTTCGAATACTTAGACCGCGAACAGGCGGAAGAAGCCTTGGGGTTTGCGTCGGCTTTTATCTCCAAGGCGGAACTGGAAATCGAAGATGGTCGATGAGACTGTGATCATCTGGAATACACGCGATCCGCTTGCGGGCAGAAGCCCGGAGCAGTTTGAGCAAGAGGTCAGGAGCGTACTTGCGGGCCGGGTAGAGGCTGCCTATATCTTTGGCTCCTACGGGACAAGGAATTTCGGACGGAATTCGGATGTGGATTTGATGCTTGTCGTAAAAACCGACAAGCCTTTCGTGGAACGCGCCCTCGATTTTACCGAACTCATGGATCTGGTACCCGATATGGATCTGCTTGTCTAC
>CAZKJA010000069.1:6978-12003 GCA_964552925.1 uncultured Treponemataceae bacterium | reverse complement strand
TTCCCTTGGGTTCTGGACCAGCGTTGTCGCTTCGATGAAGCGGGTTGTATAGGTCGGGTAGGTATTCCTTGGGTGCTTTGCATTGCTGGTAGGTAAAAATTGCGGGTGCGAGGATGGCTGGAAACATTGTTTTAAAGGTCTCTGGTATTTGCTTCATTAGGGCTGGTCTTTGGTAAGCTCATCGCCACGTGGGTGATCTAGCAAGCCATCGACAGAACTCAGCCAGATGAATGCTTTGACTCAAATGCCGCTGAATAATATACTTGTCTACGATATAGCCAGAAAACTGCGGGGTTCCATCGATGGATGATAAATCAGGGGTTTGGTTTCGACAGGCAGAGGGCGAATACAAATGGGCAAAAGACGCCTTCGATGCTGGCAACTGGGCTCTCGTGTGTTACCTGTCTCAACAAACCTCGGAGAAAGCGCTGAAGGCGTTGGCATTTTCGCAAGGTGTGCAGCAGGTACGGAGTCATTCTGCTTTTGAGATTGCACAGTCCATGAAGATAAACGGTGTACTTGCAGAGGCCGCGAGAATTCTCGATCAGTATTATATGACGACTAGATATCCGGACGCCTTGCCTGGCGGAGCGCCATGCGACATGTTTGTCAGGAGTCAGGCGGAAGAAGCGTTGCGTCTTGCGAATCTCTTTATCCGTAAAGTTCAAGCTGAGTTGGAAGATGCCTGAATCGCAAGGCATTCTGGTCTGGAGTGCCCGTGACCCGCTTAAAGGCCGAAATGTGGATGAGTTCATATCGGCTTTGGTGCGGTGCCTGTCTGGCCGAGTTGATCAGGCCTGGATTTTCGGTTCATTGGGAAGGCCTGGGTTTGGACCGGAATCCGACATCGACCTTATCCTCGTCGTTCAGACTGACAAGCCGTTCCTGGAACGGGCGCGCGATTTCTTCGATGTAATGGACTTGGCGCTTTCGATGGATTTGCTCGTATACACTCCTATGGAATTCAGGAAGTTCACCTCCGATCCTTCCCCCGGCTTCTGGACAAGTGTTGTTGAGACGATGCGGCGGGTTGTGTAGCGATCGAAAGTCAAGGTACTGTTTGCCATGATTGGCAGGATGTAGTGGCCATGAACTCGAATGACAACGGCGTTATGCCGAGAACACTGTGAGAGAAAAAAGCAGAAATTATTCTAGAAAATTTTGACACCTACTATCAATTGTGCGTACTGGTTTGAAATGGTTGCGCATCTTCATGTCTGGCGGTATACATTTTTACGGTTGGATATCTCAACAACGAGAATCAGCAGTTCGGTATCCAGTTTCTCTGCAAGTATCCTGTAATCATCTGTCCTGTATCGCCAGAAGTTTTTAAAGTGCCTGCAATAAGTTTCCCACGGTCTCGTAGATTTTCCAGGGTAGCTAAAAGATCCAGAGCTTTCATGACCTGGTTGTACGTGGGCTTGTCAAACTTGCCAAATAATCCTGATGGGCTTTTTCCGCAAGGTAGTAGTCTTTAAGTTCTGCAATTTTTTTCAGTATTGCCTGTATTGCCTGTGTTGCCTGTGTTGCGTGGAATGTCTTTGTCCGCCCGGTTTCTTTCGCGAGACGCTCAAGACGGTTTTCTACCTCCACATGAAATCCTGCTACTGTACATGCTGCTTGATATACTCGCGCAAAGCCATGTTCATCAAGGTTTGATAACCGACTTTTTCTTCGCTGGCTTTTTTCTTGAAGAACAGGATTATATCGTCATCGAGGCGGATGGATGTGGAAATTTTCTTTGGTTGATAGAACCGGCCTCTGATTCCCTGCGAGAAGTCATATTCTGGAAGCATTTCAAACGCGTCTTCAGACTTCTTCATACTGTCTTTGCTCATGTTTTGTTGCCTCCCTCGCGGAAATGATCCGGATGACTTCCTGACCTTCTTTGTTGAAGAAGAGATGTGCCAAGACAAGAAGTTGTGCTCTTGTTGTCTTGCCGATGGTCAACCACCTCTCCTCGAAATATGAAAAGCGATGGTCCAGGATGGAAATATGCAGGGGATCCTCGAAGACCTCCTGCGCTTCCGTAAACGATACGCTATGTTTCTTTTGGTTCAAGAGGTCTTTTTGATGATCCCATTCAAAGAGCATGAATAAATAATAGACTAATGTAGTTACGATGTCAATACAAATACTGAATGGATAGAATTACGGACGATCGTATCCGGGAAATTGCGTGGTTCAGGGACAGAGCTCGGTGCCGCTGAACCAATCGGACACCATGATTGACAAGCCCACAGCCATGTGCAATCATCGTGTGACTTACCAGATGGGGACTATGGAATGCGGTGTGAATCCGCAGCGGTCCCGCCACCGTAACCGGGGATGAACGCAACATGCGTCGGAAACGACGCGGTCATTGCGGGAGGCGCGCGAGCGCTTGCCGTGAGAAGACGTTGCAAGTAAAACGATCCGGAAGCCGGGAGACAGTCCCCGTCTGGCAGCCTGAGACCCTCGGGGAAGGGGCTGGGGAATCGTCGCGCACAATACCTGCGCGCCTTCAACCACCTACGCTTCCATATCCAGTAAGGATACCAACCGGGGGTTCAGTTCTCGCGTCCCGAGGAGGACCCCTATGTCTTTTCCCCTGTCCCGAGCCATGCGCACGGCCGGCTTTGCCGCGTTCGCGCTCGTCGCAAGCTTCCTGGAAGCCCAGGAGGTCAGTCTGGATTTCATCGTCACCGCAGGACGGGTCGCCGAAGACTCGGCAGCCGTCCCCGCACAGGTGGTCGTCATCAGCGCCGATGATATCGAGGAATCAGGCGCCTCCAACCTTGTCCAGGTGCTTGAACGCGTGTCTGGCGTCTCCTTCATGCCGTCGATGGCCGGACCTGGCACCGAGTCGGTGTCGATGCGCGGCTTCGGCGAAAATTCGTTCGGCCGCGTCCTGGTCCTGGTGGACGGGGTCAGGCAGAACAACCCCGACATGAAGTCGATCAACTGGAACGCGGTCGCTCTGGCCGACATCGAGCGTATCGAGGTGCTCGACGGTAGCGCCTCGGTCCTGTACGGCAACAACGCCGTCGCCGGTGTCATCAACATCATCACGAAGAAAGGCGGAACAGGAACGACCGTCTCGGGTTCGGTCGGCAGCTACAGCACGAACAGCCAGAAACTGTCGCATCAAAGCTCTGCCGACTGGGGCCGCTTGTCGATAGCCGCGGAACACCTCGGCACCGCGGGCTACCGCGACCGCCAGGTAGCGCAGACCACCAACGCCTCGGTCCGGGGCACAATCGACATGTCGGATACCCTGAGCCTTACGGCGCAGGCTTCCTTGGCAGACCTCGGTTACCAGTTGCCCGGTTCGTTGTCTCAGGCGCAGTTCGAGGCTGATCCTACGCAAGCGGTCAACCCGGCGGACGAGGGGACAGAGCATCACTACGCCGGCGGGCTCAGCCTTGAATGGCTGCCCTCGGAAAAAGTGCAGGTCGAGCTGCCTGTCACGTACAGCTACAAGATGGTGAAGGCCGACCTGGATTCGTGGGCGAGCTTTACCGATAAAGCAGTGCATTCAGGCGAGGCGCGCCCGAAGGTGGTCGTCGATCTATCCGGTATAGGCTTGCCGTTAAGGCTGGTCGGAGGGCTGGATTTCTACGGCGCGTACATGGACGTGCATTCCTATACGACATTGCAGAGGACGATAGAGAGCAATGCCTTCTTTATCAGCGAATTAAGCGCGGGGCCTTACCTCAGCGCCAAGGCTGAACTGGTGCCAGGCTTCAACGCAAGCGCCGGCGCACGGTACGACGCCATCCTTGTCGACGTAGAAAATTTCGATAAAAGCGTCGACGAGGATATACTCCACGGTGCTTTTGTGTATGATGCGGGATTGACCTGGCGGCCGGCCGAGGGCATCAAGGCGTACGCCAGATACAGCAGCATATTCCGCTACCCCTTCGTCGATGAGCAGGCTGAAGTATACGCATTTGTTCCTCAGTTCAATTCGGGGCTTCGACCGGAGACTGGATTCAACGCGGAGGCGGGCGTTGCCCTGGACCTGGGGGACTATCTGTCCTTCACCGGTATTGTCTATTACCTGTCCATGGAAGATGAGATAGCGGTCAATGCCAGCTGGCACAACGAGAACCTCGACCAGACCCGCCGGATGGGCTCGAATGTCGGCTTGAACGTACGTCCGTTCGATTTCCTTGATTTTGACGCGAGCTATTCCTTCGTCGACGCGGTGTTTATAGCCGGTGTTAACGAAGGCAAGTATATCCCGTTGGTAGCCGCTCATAAGGCCGACGCTTCTGTCACGTTCGAGTTGCCTGCCGGGCTGAGCTTTGGACCTACCGTGTCGTACCGGAGCGAGGTGTTCCGGGGTGGCGACAACGCGAACACCCTGGGTACGGTCGACGCGTATCTTGTCTATAGCGCCAAGGCGCGCTGGGAGATTGAACGAAGGGAGCAGAAGGTCGCCGTACAACTAACGGCTAAGAACCTTCTTGATACCGCTTACGCGCCGCTTATCTTCTATAGCGGTTACTATCCCGCCGAAGGGCGTTCGTTCAGCGTTTCGGTGGATTACAAGTATTGACGGAGTAGCGCGGATATGGGGGAAATCGGGATGGTAGCCATGGACAGTGCCGGAACCAGGCATGTGTGCAAGAAAGCCGACCAAAACCGCATGCTCAAGGCCGTGCTTCTGGCATTGTGCATCGATACCGTCCTCATGCTGGCTTTCGCGCTTGTACCGGAAATCCCCTTCTCCCCCGGCGTGGAATCAGCGTCGAGCACGCTTCTTGTAAAGCTTGGCACGCCGTCCCGGGCTCCGGCAGTGTCGAACGGCGCGGCCAATGCGCGAGCCGAGCAGCCGGTGCCGCTGTCCGCCGCCCCGCATGACCCTTCACCCCACGCCGAATATGTATTCGCAGAATCCATGCCGATTGCCCCGCAGGCAGACATCGCGGAGACTACCGCCGCGATGGCGAATGCACGGGCGGCCGCGCATCCGAATGCCCAGTCGGATGACCCGCCACAGGATAGCGTCGCCGATGGATCAGCCTCCGCCGGGTGGCA
>CAZKJA010000069.1:0-6968 GCA_964552925.1 uncultured Treponemataceae bacterium | reverse complement strand
CTGCCGGCTTGAGCGAAGCCATCGCCTCTGGTTCCCCCGGAGCCGCGTCCAGGGCGGAACTTGTCCGCCATATAGACGCCCTCGTCCGCGAGCGCCTCGTGTACCCCCCGCTTGCGCGCAGACGGAACATAGAAGGCGTCGTCAAGCTGACGTTGTTTATTGACATGCAAGGCCGGCTCGGCGGGAGTTCCCCCGTTTGCGGTTCTGGAAGTCCGATCCTTGACAGGGCGGCAAAAGCGCTTGTGGAGGAAATATTCCCCATCTACCTCGCGGGGGGCCTTGAGGAACCGGTGTATATCAGCATAATGATATCCTACTCGCTGACAAGCTAGGAGGAGGTCTGTATGTCCATACCGGAACTGCTCTCTCGAGGCAAGGTGTGGTACAACGTCCCGGGGAAGAACCCGGCCGAGTTCATCTCCGCGCTTGTATCGGGCCTGCGACTGCCCTCTGGCATCAGGAACGAGGATCTGACCCAGGCGTGCATACGGCGCGAGGCCGCTTCGCCGACGGCGATGGGCAGGGGCATAGCGTTTCCCCATCCTGGCGAGCCCATGGCCACGGGCGCGGACGACGCCTTTGTGGCGCTCGCGTACCCGCGATTTCCGGTGGATTGGCGTGCCCCGGATGGCGCCCCCGTCAAGGCCGTGTTCCTGATCGTATCGGCGTCCCGCAACGACCACCTGACCACGCTTTCGGCACTCGCGAAACTGTGCGGCAAGGACGCTTTCCGCGAGTCGCTCCTCCGAGGAGCGCCCCTGGAGGAATTGATTGCCTTGATCCGCGCCTGAGCGTATTCTATTTTTTCCCTTGGCCGACAAGATACGTTTCGAAGCTGACGGGACGGCACGCCGTCGGCTTGAAGGCGCGGGCGCTTGTGAACATTTCTTTCATCCGGTCGAGTATCGCGCGCTGGCCGCCGCCCATGAACAGCTTTGCCGCAATGGATCCGCCTGGCACGAGCATCGTTTCGGCGTAGTCGAGCACGGCCTCGACGATCGCCTCGGACCGGTCGGTGTCGAGGCCGCTGTTGCCGCTGGTGGCTGGCGCGGCGTCTGAGAGGACTACATCGTACGGGCCTTTTTCCGCCAAGGCCGCACTTACGGCCTGGTCGTACAGGTCACCCTTGATGAAGAGGAAGTTCGCATCGGCGGGGCTGACGCCGAGGGCCTGCAGGTCGACGGCTGCGAGGAAGCCCTTTCCCGAAAGGCGCCTGAGTACCCAGAGGCTCCAGCTGCCGGGAGCCGCGCCAATGTCGAGTATCCGGGCATTTGGGCGGATCAAGCCGAATTTCTTGTCGATTTCCTCGAGCTTGTATACGGAACGGGCCGGGTAGCCTTCCTTTTTTGCCTTCAGCGACCAGAAATCGGGTTTTTCGTAGGTTGAAGCGGCCATCTGACCCCCTTTCATGCCATTACGGGCGCGTTTCGCTTGCCGGATATTTTTTTGTCGCCGCACGTCTTACATACTGAATCCCGTGCGCCTATACTATAACCGGAAGGATATATGGGTTCCAATACCTACGTGCGCGCCGACGTCTGGACGGTGGCGCAGACAGACCAGGGCAACGTCGTTCTCGTCCGTCCCAGGCAATCGGACATGGTCGTGCCGATTTTTATAGGGCAGCTTGAGACGCAGTCCATCCTCATAGGCCTCGGGCGGGTGGAGATGCCCCGTCCGCTGACGCATGATCTGCTGATGTCGGTGGTTCATGCCTTGGAGGCCGAACTCGTCAGGGTGGAGGTCCGGGACTTGCGCGAACGTACCTTTTACGCAAACATAGTCATCAAGACGGTCGAGGGCGAGATAACCATGGACGCCCGCCCTTCGGATGCCCTCGCCCTTGCGATCAGGTGCGGCGCCGAAGTGTACATTTCCGAGGAAATCGTCGATTCCGCGGGCGTCCCTATAGATATGATACGCGAAACGCCGCTCACCGAAGATCCCCATGCGGAGAGCGACGTAACGGGCAATTTCCCGGGAGCCCAAGCCGCCGACGAGACTGGACGGCCCGCGATGTCGGAGGCGGAATTGGAGCGAGAAAAGCTTCGGTCGGAGCTCGAGGCCGCGATCGCGGTGGAGGATTACGAAAAAGCCGCCAAGCTGCGCGACAGGCTTCGTTTCATCTCATAAGCGGGGGATGCTTTGAATTCCAATAAACGGACCGCGTGTACGGTTATGCTTCTTGCGACTATTCTGGCGCGCGTAGCCGCGCAGACCGTCGACCTGAGCGCTTCCGATGCGTACATCCGCAGCGGATTCTCCCCGGAGTGGGTACGGAGCGCTCCTTTGGCTGGAGACGCGGCGTGGGCCGTCGTCCCTGGAAATGCTGGCAAGCGTCCGCTCGTCATCAGGAGCCTGGGCTTGCCAGGCAGCCCCAGGCGTTCCATGTTCCGGACAACCCGCGATGCGCCGCGCCGTTACACAATCGCGATGCGCTTTACGGCGGGCCAGAGCCTGCTCGCCTCCAAGACGGGGGTTGGCTTGTACCTGGCGCAAATCGGCCAGAATTGGCAGGTGTACCTGAACGGCGAATTGATCCGCGACGAGACGTACCCGTCGGAAGACGGCGGTATCCGCGTCGAACGTGCGGTGCGTGGAGCGATGATCGAGGTCGATCCACGTTATCTGATTCCCGGCGATAACATAATCGCCTTCATGATAGCCGGGGATCCTCTCGATGAGCGCACCGGGATGCGCATGGGCGGTCCGTACCTCATCGACGAGTACGCGAGGCTCGAGGCGATGCGGCGCGAGGACTTCAAGATCATCCTGATAGGCATCTACTTCTTCTTTGCCTTGTACCATACGATCCTGTTCATGTCGCGCCCAAAGGTCCGTTCGTACCTGTACTATGGCGTCGCGACCGGCCTCTTGTCGGTGTTCCTGTTTTTCCGGACGCTTATTGTGTACGGCCTGATCCTTGATACCCGTATCGTCAGAGGCGTCGAATTGTCCGTACTTTTCCTTATGATGCCCGCCTTCCTCGCGTTCTTCGACTCGGCGCTCGCGGGACGCGTATCGTCGTTCACCAAGGTATACGGCGCCGTATTCGGCGTGGCGGCCGTCGCGAGGCTCTTTCTCTGGAGCGAAGCGCTGTTGCGTCTATGGCAGTATTCCCTCGCGGTTCCCATTCTCTGGGTCGTCGTGACCGATATCGTCAGGCCGATCGCCCGCTCGTTCAGGAAGCGCGCCATGGAGGAACCCCGGTTTTTGATCCGGAACTTGTACCGGAGTCTTGGAGATACGCCGGCGGGCAAGCTGCTCCTCGGCGCGGTCGTCGTAGGCATCGCGGTCGTGTTCGACTTCGTCGGCCTGGATTCCGGCAGTTCCGCAATGTATTCGGATTACGCGTTCCTGCTGCTTGTGTTCGGCACCGCGGCCACGCTGGCAGGCCAGTTCGTAGGCGCGTACAGGAAAGGCGAGTCGCTCGGCGTCGAGCTGCAACAGCGCGTCGAAGCCAGATCAGCCGAGCTCGAGACGACGCTCGCGTCCCAGGAAGCGCTCAGCGTAGCCCTTACCGATACCAACCGGCGGCTACAGGAACGGGTGGACGCGTCCGGCAGGGACATACGGGTAGCCACCCGCGTGCAGCAAGGCTTCTTCCCCGGCGCGGCACCGCGCACCGACGAGTGGGAATCGGCTTTCGTATTCATGCCCGCCAGCGGCATATCGGGCGATTTCTACGATTTTTATATAAGGGCCAAGCGGCTCGAAGGGCTGGTCGTAGGCGATGTCTCCGGCCACGGCATAGCTTCCGGCCTTATAACGGTGCTCACGCGTTCGCTGTTCCACAGGGATTTCCACGAGATGAAGAACCGGAGCCTCGGCGCGGTGCTCGAGGCTATAAACGATGAACTGATCCTCGAGTTGTCGTCGGTGGAGAATTTTGTCACGGCGGCGCTGTTGCGCATGGGCGAAGGCGGCTCGGTCGAGTACGCGAGCGCGGCCCACGCGGATATCCTGTACAAGGGTCATGACAAACCGAGGGCGGTTCCCCTCAAGCCTCGGGGTGTCAGGGAATTCAAGGGGCCGCCGCTGGGTAGGAAGGGTATCGAGGCGCCGTATGCCTCGATCCGGTTCACCCTGCGTCCAGGCGATTCGATATTGATCCACACCGACGGGTTCGACGAGGCAAGGAATGTGGACGGGGAACCGTTCGGCATTGAAGGCGTCATCGACGCGCTTAGCTCGGCGCCCGAAGGTGACGTCGGCAGCCAGCTCGAATTCATCGTCCGCGAGTGGCGTTTCCACGTAAGCGGTACCCGGGTGGCGGATGACGCCACCGCGATACTGCTCCGGCGGACCGGCGCTACTTGAGGCCCGGCTTCATCTCGAACGACGGGCAATGGAGGCCCGTCGCGGCGAAGACTTCGGCGCTCGGCATGTTCCTGGTCTTGATGTCGAAGACCGTGCAGGAACGCGGGAACGCTGGATCCCACGTCACCCTGAAATGCATGCACTTGAGGCAGTTCGGCGCCCGGTCCGGATTGATCGGCATGCGCGTATTCTAGCGGCAAGGAAGCAGCGAGGCAAGTTGGCTGGCCGTCCCTGGAGGCTGTAGCAACGAGGCCGTTTTTTTCGTACATTGATACAATGACAATCTTGCAACGCATCCGTACGCCATTCCGTTATTCCCACGGCAACGCGACCCTCGTGCTTATCGGCGTCAATGTATTCGTATACGCGATACTATACGTGTTCCGCGATGCCTATGTATTCCTGTCGCTGATCCCTGGCGCCGTGCTCCGATACGGCTGGGTCTGGCAAGTGTTCACCTACATGTTCGTCCATGCCAATTTCCAGCACCTGGCTTTCAACATGCTGGGGCTGTTCTTTTTCGGCACGGGAGTCGAACGGAGCCTGGGCACAAAGGAGTTCACGTTCTTCTACCTGCTGACGGGAACCTTGGCGGGATTGTTCTCGCTCGCGGCTTTTTCCATCGGTGGAGCGTTGAATATCCAGTTGATGGGTGCCTCGGGAGCCGTCTACGCGGTGCTTATCGCTTTCGCGGTGATAAATCCGCGGGCCCGCATTTTCATATGGGGTATCCTGCCCGTGCCAGCGCCAATCCTCGTCGCCGTGTACACCGGTATCGAACTTTGGTCGGAAATGTTTGGCAGGGGCGGTAATGTCGCCCACCTCACGCATCTGGCCGGGTTCGCGTTCGCGGCGCTGTATTTCCCGGTCAGGCTCGGCATCAACCCCATCCGCCGCCTCGTATCGGGCCGCTGAAGGTTCGATGGGCCGCATGCTGGCACGATGCCGGATAGCCGCCGCGGCGCTATGCGCGCTCGCGTTCGCCGTCGAGGCGCCGATCGCCTCGGCCCAGGACAGGGTACTCAGCGTCGAGTTCCCGGTGGAACTCGAGAAACCGCCCTCCGTTGCCGCGTTCGAGGGTGTGGTCGATCCGGCGTACGAGGCCAGGATCCCGGACGGCGAGGCGGCCAAAGCGGTGCTCGCGGAGGCGCGATGGCTTTTTTCCGGGATGGTATGGGGTTTCGACTACGTTTACACTCCGAGCGACAGGTCGCGGTCAATAGCGGAACTCTTCCAGATCCAGCCAAGATCGCCGGAATCCGCCAAAGGCATGGAACTTCATGCCGCGGACGCGCGGCTCGAAGGGACCGTCCTCGTCGTCACAGTGGAATACACTCCCGACGCGGAAGAACGCGCCGAGATGGCAAGCTGGAAGAGCGGCGGAGCCGCGGGGCAGGGAACCGGAGGCGCGCGCTCGAGGCGCGAGGCTGTCGCCGAGGCTTCCAAGGCGGCCTTGCGGGCGTACCTGAGGGAAATCACCCACAACAAACCGCGGGAAATCCGCGGGTCTTTCGCCTTCGCTGTATTTCCACGGCTGTTCATCAGGCAGGGATCCTGGGTGGCTGTGATCAGGATGTACGCGAGAGTCGATGAAATACTATCCTACGGCGCGTACTGAGAACCCCGACTACAATACGCTGTAACGGAAACCGGGCTCAACCCGGATATCTCACAGCAGAATCGGGCTTAGCCCAAGGAGCGATCGAAGTCGAGGCGCGGAGCATACTTACAGTATGTGAGCACCGAGACGAGGAGCGACGCCGGGATCAGCCCGATTCTGCGGGCCTTGCCGCTTTTATTTAAACACCAATGAGTTACTCTAAACTTTTGGCAAGGTGTGAGATATTCGGGTTAGGCCCGCAACGACCGTTCTACGGCTTGGTGCATGGCATCGAGTTGCGCCATTACCGCGTCCACCACCGCCTGCTTCTTGTCGACGTCCTCGGGTGTGACGGCTTTGACCTTTTCCCGGAACTCGTCGCAATTCTTGGGCTCGGAAATATCGAAGATCACCCGGTCGCGGCATAGCACATCGTCGAGCATCTCGCCTTCGGGATTGATGCGCAGGATTTCGCCGTTTATGGATACGAACGACATGTAGTCGAACGAGCGCAGATAGGAGTCGATCTCCCTGACGCCGCGTTTGGAACCGGGATCCCATGGACGGAACCTCGTGCCGGAGGGGAAGACAAGGATCAGCTTGCCTGAGCTGCGAAGGCGCGCGAGTTCCTTCATCGACGCGATGTTGATAGCGTTCGCCTTGCTCGTCTCGGCGGCCAGTTTTACGGGGTCGGCGATCTTGGTCTTGAGTTCCTCTATAGACCTGCTCGGGTAGATGACCAGCCTGGAGTACGCCTCCGAGAACGCTGTGATCACCGAGCTGGTCTCGGAAAGCTTGATGCCGGCGATGGCCACGACGCTATCCGCGATCCTTTCGCCCTGCGGCCCTGCCTTCCGGAGGAGGTAGATGAAAGCCGGCAGGTCGAAGTTGCTGTAATGCTCGACCAACAGGAGGCACTTGGCCCCGGCCGTTGATAGCGATGAAAGCTTCTCCAGGTTGGCGAAGGATCGTATACCGCTTCCCGGTTCCAGGTTTTCGGACACCATCGTGTCGATGAAAGGCAGGATGTCCTTGTTGCCTTCCTGAT
>CAZKJA010000068.1:0-13102 GCA_964552925.1 uncultured Treponemataceae bacterium | reverse complement strand
AGTTGAGTTTCTTCATTCCCTGCTTCTCGAAGAATTCCTCCGACCAGCGGCTTTCGTGGTACAGCCTCGCGTCGAGGGCGGTGGCGCAGAGGTTGTGCGCGGCCGCTACGGCGTGGATGTCGCCGGTCAGGTGCAGGTTGAAGTCCTCCATCGGGACGATCTGGCTGTAACCGCCGCCGGCCGCGCCGCCCTTGATGCCGAAGGTCGGTCCCATCGACGGCTGCCTGATGGCGGCTATCGAGTTCTTCCCAATGACGCCGAGACCCTGGGTAAGACCGACCGTGGTCGTCGTCTTGCCCTCGCCGAGCGGCGTGGGGCTGATGGCGGTCACGTCGATGTACTTGGCACGCTTCGGTTCCTTGATCCGCTCGTGTATGTACTCGAGCTTCACTTTCGCCTTGAACGAACCATAGTGGTCAATGTTTTCGTCGCTTATACCGTATTTTTTTGCGATTTCACTGATCGGCTTGATTTTTGCCGCCTGAGCGATCTCGATATCGCTCGGTACCTTGCTCTTCCTCTCGATGGACATGTAGCCTCCTGTGGAATTCCCCGCTGCCTGATACGTATTCGAGGGCGGAGCAGTCGCCGCACATCGAACCATGCCAAGCTGATCGAGGTTCGCCTATCGTATAGCTTATTGAAGATATGGTCAAATATTTATTTATATATACCGGCCCTGCGTTGACGACAGCGGGCGGCTTCGCTACCATGTTGCCATGAACCAGTACCGCATAGAGGGTGGCCACCCACTGAAAGGGCGGATCAAGACGAGCGGCAACAAGAACGCCGCCTTGCCGTGCATCGCGGCCGCGCTCCTGTCCGAGGAGCCGGTTGTCCTTCGCAACATTCCGGAGATAGAAGACGTCATGGTGATGCTCGACATTTGCCGGGCCTTGGGAGCGACGGTGGAGCGGCTTGGAGCCAACGCCTGGAGGATAGACGGCGCGGCTGTCAAGGCCGCCGATGTGCCCGCCGAGCTCGCCGCCAGGGTGCGCGCGTCGATCCTGTTTGCCGGCCCTCTCCTCGCTCGATTCTGCAAAGTAACCTTGCCGCCGCCCGGCGGAGACGTGATCGGCCGAAGAAGGCTCGATACGCACTTTCTTGCCCTCGAGGAACTCGGCGCGCGCATCGAGATCGACGGCGCGTTCCAGTTCACCGCCAACAAGCTAAAGGGCGCCGATATCTTCCTCGACGAGGCTTCGGTCACCGCGACCGAGAACGCGGTGATGGCCGCGTCGATAGCGGAAGGCCGTACCGTCATCCATAACGCGGCGAGCGAGCCGCACGTGCAGGATGTCTGCAAGTTGCTCAACGCGATGGGCGCGGCGGTCACCGGCATCGGTTCCAACATATTGACCATAGAAGGCGTGGCGTCCCTTCACGGTTGCGACTACACGATCGGCCCCGACTACATGGAGGTGGGTTCGTTCATAGGTCTGGCTGCCGTCACCCGCGGCGACCTGGTCGTGGAAGGCGTCGAACCGGACGACCTCCGGATGATGAAACTGGCGTTCGGCAGGTTGGGTATAAGTTGGAGCCTCGACCGGAACGAACTTACGATCCACCCAGGGCAGGCGCTGCGGGTCATCCCCGACCTCGGCGGCCAGATTCCCAAGATCGATGACGCTCCGTGGCCTGGATTCCCGCCGGATCTCACCTCCATAATGACCGTAGTGGCTACCCAGGTCGAGGGAACCATACTGATCCACGAGAAGATGTTCGAGTCGAGGATGTTCTGGGTCGACAAGCTTATAGGCATGGGCGCCAGGATCGTATTGTGCGACCCGCACCGGGCTGTGGTTTCAGGGCCGGCGCGGCTCCGGGGCGATTCGCTGACTTCTCCTGACGTTCGCGCCGGCATGGCGCTGGTCATCGCCGCCTTGTGCGCGGAAGGCACGAGCGTGATCAGGAATGTCTACCAGATCGAGCGCGGATACGAATACCTACCGGAGAGGCTGCAGTCTCTGGGAGCCCGGATCGAGAGGATGGAAGACTAACCCGATTCCGCTGTGGGGTATCCGGGCCAGGGGCCCGTCTATTCCGGCACGTGCGTCTTCAGGCTCGCTATCCTGGCCGACACCAGGAGGCAAAGTACGATGCACGCGCCGAGGAATCCAAACCATGCCGGTATGAACAACTGGCGCGAAACCGTCCTGGAAAGGGCGAGCGCGGCTATGCTCGACAGCCTCGATACCATCCCGAGCGGCGGGATGGCGAGTGCTACGAGGATCGGCGATGTCAGGTAGGCTTTCAGCATCCCTGGGAGTTTCGCCGGCTTGAACCTGATGCCGATTCCCGCTCCCAGGAGCACAAGCATCAACACCGCGAACGGGTACGCCGATCGTCTCGCCAGTTCGGCGAGGAGCGGCGGCACGGGCGCGCCAAACCTGTCCGCGTCGTCGATCCCCAGAAAAAGCACGTCGATCGGAATATCCTTGGGATCGCCCGAGATGTGCAGGACCGTGATGATGTCCTGTTGGCTGAACGGAGTCTTCGTCGCGTAAGCGGGCTGGATGGGGCGTCCGGATTCCTGGTTGGGTTCGTACACGAGGTACGGCGGCATCCTGTCTACCGCCCGGATGGTAAGCGTATCTCCATGATGCCGCCCGAAAGGCGCCGTGATGCGGGTAGGCTCCTCTCCGCCCACTTCGATGACGATATCCCGCAGGTACACGGCATCATTGGAAATCGCGGCTTTTCCAGCGGAAAGCGCATAACGGTTACCCTCGGGAGCGCTCGCCTCGATCCGCAGGGGCGGTCCGTCCGAGCGCGAGAACGCGAGATCGGCATCTTCGGTGAAAAAGGATATGGTCGATAAGCCATCGGTGCTTTTTCCCAGGTAATTACGAACATCGGCGTCATCATCATGCTCGACCAGGAGTTCCGAAAAAATTCGGAACGCTTGCAGGAAGTCCTGCTCCTGGAGTCGCGAATATCCTTCCAGCTTCCTTTTATAGAAATCGGCCTCCTCCTTGGAGTCTTCCGTCAGGACGTTCCTCTCGAGCGCAAACCATGTTTCTTCAACCAGCCTTAGAACCTCCGGACGTCGGGAATACTTCTCGGCCGAGCGCTTGGCCAGGTAGTGGGCGTCGAACAATCTGCCTTCGTCACGGGCTTTGAGGGCCATCAAATAGAATCCATTCGCCTCGTCCCAACCGGCGTCCTTCCCCGCGACCCTCTCCGCCTGCGCTTTCCTCAGCGCATCGGCTTCCTCCTGACGTTTTGCGGAGGCCTTGGATAATTCACGCTTCACCTTGTTGTTCAAGTCGATCCAGTGGCTGTCGGCATTGTCGATCGCGCCGCAATCGGCCAGGAAACGTGCCGCAAGCTCGTATTCCTTGTTTCTATACGCTTCCTCCGCTTTTTGAAGCGAGCTCGTAAAAAAATTCCCTTGCTCGGTGTACCGGTTTTTCAGTTCCTCTATCTTGGGCACGGCGAGAATATAGAAAAGCGATACTACGACAGCCATGATGAGCGCGGGCGTCAGTATCCTGACGGCGGCTCCTGAGAAGCCATCCTTCGCTTCGGAGGTCTCCATCGACAAGGCCGATGCTACGAGCAGTATGGCCGGAGCCCACGCGGCAAGCGAAAGAAGCGCGCTCATGATTTCCCATGACAGGGCCTTCTGGTACAGCACTCCGGATTCCCCGATGGAGAACAACGCGATGAAGAAACCGACCACGAAGGCCAATGACATAAGTCCTGTTGCCATGGGAAAAAACCGCGACTTGCCCTCGGTCACTGCCTTGCCCCTCCTGCGGGCTTGTCCGCCAACATGACATCCGCGAGCAGGAGCACCGCAGCCGTGCCTGAAGTCAGTACTATCGAGTACCAGGGACGAGGCGCATCGAAGCCGGCCAGCTTGAAGAGGGCATCGGCCGGACCGGATAGATACACCGCGAAGAGATTGATCGCGGCCAAGGCAGCGCTGGGCGCCAGGAACGCCCCGAAAATCGGCCTGCCCCGCGCCACTCGCGTGACTGCCCAGAATCCGCAGACGAACGCCGTAAAGGAGCCGATGCTTGCCGCGTATTGCGGCCACGGCGCTCCCGCTGTCGCGACGAACCACTCTGCTACCGGCGTGTACCAGTGGGAAAGCGTCGGTACGGCTACGATCAAGCCGGCTCCGGCAAAGCGATGGAGGATGGAGGCGCCGGCCATTGTAAGGGTCGCCACGAAATAAAGAGCGGGGTAGCCCTTGAGGCGGGAAGCATACAACCTGTTCAGAAGGAAGAACGCGATGAAGGCGGCGGAGACTATCGATGCGGGAACCGACATGATGCCTATGGTGTACAGCGAGCGGGTGATGGCGCTGGATCCACGTTCCAACGAAACGACCGTTATCCATACCAAGGAGATGCATATCTCCGTAATGACGAAAATGACAAGAAACCTCGCGACCAAGGCCGCCAACTTTTTCATCGTCAAAAACCATACCATGCGGTAATGGGCTTGACAAGCTTAAACGGGATTTTGGTTATACTACTAAAATTTACACAAGTTTTCCACAAGGGGTGTATGAAATTTGTATTGTTCGCGATTAAGCTTTTGGAGCTTCTGTAAGAGATGGTTGCAGGTAATTTGAAATCTTGCATAGATAATTCATTTTAATATATGCAAATATAAAATCTCCAATTTGATTTCCCGATATTCTTTCGCCTTTTATCAATCAAATATATGAGCAATACGGTAAACAGAAGAATCAGCACAAACAATGAACAGGTTTTCCACAAGCAATGGAAAGACAAGGCTAGAACTGGAAATATCAGCGGGAGAGCTTGTACGCACCGTTTTTACACTGTATGCAATCGGCAAGCCCTGATGCGCCGACGCTACGCAGGATGCTTCGCAATCTGGAAACGCGCATGTCTATCGCACGGCTGGATTTAGCGGAAATCCCGAGAATCGCGGCGATTGCTTCCCTGGTTACCGGGCGGTAAGGGTTATTGTTGAGCAGGGCGAGGATGCTGAACAAGCCATCGTTTAGCCGAATCGTCGCGGACGGACCGTGCAGTTGTCCGCTTTCCGCTACCACCTTGGTCGAGTCCAGTTCAAGCCGGCGCCTGGATTTTGCCATGACCCTGGCGTGCAGTTCGATTTCGGTGAAGGGTTCGCGTATGAAGTCGTGGCACCCGGCATCGAAACACTCGTGCGCGATATCGCAGGAACCACTGGCGATGACAAGCCTTCCGCCGGAAGCGGGTTGTGACAGGAGCCTGAGCGCCGGCACCAGGATGGCATCGAATGACATGGTTTCATGATTGGGCGGAAGCCTGGCAGAAAAGAAAAGGGAGAACGGCGAACCGTCCTCCCTTTTCTCCAGCGTCTTTATGTATTCCTCTTCGTCACCGACGAAGAGGATGCGCATGCCTACGCCTGCCCCGATGGCTCGCTCGATCCGCTGCCGAGCATCTTGGCCTTGAGTTCCTCGAGCAACAGATCGGCGCCGGAACCGGACGATTCCAGCTTCTGGAATTCCTTGTCGAGCGATGCCGATTGCGAAAGATCCGCAAGTTCCGCGTGCGCGTCCGCCCTGGCTTCCATTTCGTCGACTTTCTTTGCCATCCTGTCAAAAGTATCGAAAGCGCTGGTATTACCCGACACGCTCGCGAGGGTTTTCTGGATCTTCTCCTGGGCTTCGGCTCGTTTGGCGCGGGCGAGCAGGATGTTTTTCTTGCGGGATGCCTCGTCTATCTTGTTCTGGAGCTGCCTGAGCGTATCCTTTAGCTTCTCCACCGAGGCTTTTTGGCCCTCCCACTGCGGTTTGAGCTGGAGATAATAGGTTTCCGCTTCCTGCTTGCGCAACAGGGCTTCCTTGGCAAGGTCGTCCCGGCCGGCCTTGACCGCGATGACCGCCTTCCGTTCCCATTCTTCCGACAGGCGTTTCTGCTCGAGAAGTTCGCGTTCGAGCTTTTTTTCGTCGGCAATCGCCATGGCGACGGATTTCTTCGATTCGATCATCTGCTGGTTCATGTCGATCACCAGCTGGTTGAGCATCTTTTCGGGATTCTCCGCCTTGGAGATCATGTCGTTGATATTTGACGATACGACTGTCTTGAATCTGTCGAATATTCCCATGGTCGATAGCCTCCTGTGATCAGATCCGGTACGCGCCGAGTACAGCATAGTGCTTGGACAGCGCCATGCTAATGGAATCGATCGACGCTTCGAATTCCTGCTTGTCCATCGTAGAGTATTCCAATGTATCGATGAGAACGACGTCTCGGCCGTCCAGTCCGTATGCGCCGTGGACCATATCCGAGCCGTTGAGCCTCAGGAGCTCCTCGAACAGTTTGTCTTGGTTCCCCATCGGGATGGGCATTACCCGGACTCGTATTACGACGATAGGCTCGTCTATGGCGACGGTTATGCCGGGTAGGCCCTTCGCTTGGTCATCGATGTAAAAAGCGCTAGCGGAGACTTCCTGGTACGCGATACCAAGATCCATCAGGTACGATTCGACCTTCGTCATTCCTGCCATTGATTCCTCCCTGTCGGAGTTGCGAAAATGAACTGCGGCCTCCCGGTATTATCCCAGGAATACCTGCCCCGAGTTGTCGATTGCAAGGATTGTCTTGCATTCGGAACACCGGAAGCGGCCAGGCTTGGCTGCTTTGAGTTTCTTGTTGCAGATGGGACATGAGAAAATTTTCGGGAAAACCGATTGGGAACTCACCTGGGTACCTTGATGGAAATAGGCTGTGGCCTCTTCCAGGTTGTCCTTTATATTGAAGAACTGCGAAAACCCAAGAAGCTGGAAAACCTCGTATACCTTGGGTTGGATTTCGAGCAGGACTATGTCGCCGCCGCGGGGCTTGACGGCCTTGAGAAACGCTGTGAACGAACCGATACCGGTCGAGGAGACGTAATTAAGTCCTCCGCAGTTGAAGATAAGCCTTGAGAACGCGGCATCGATGGCTTTCCCGACACGCTTCTGGAAGAAATTGGAATTATAGGTATCAATGTATCCAGTAAGGAAGAGAGCCAGACAATTATCCACATGATCGATTTTTTGGAGTCTGATCTTAAGGCTATCGTCCTTTTCGTCATCGAAGCCAGGAACGATATCGTTATTCGGCATGGTGCTCCTCTTCCATCTTGAGGTCTTTACTTTTACTAACGACCAATTCTACGACGATCATAGGCCACCGTCAATGCCTTGTCAAATTGTAATTGTCATAAAAAACTATAAAAAAGTCAATGAATTCACTCTTCGACGATATTTTCGGTTGTTTCGGTCGTTTCCATGACAGCTAATATACTGCTGATTTCAAAACGAATACAAACCCTCATCGGCTGTGAGGATCGCGCCGTTCGAAAGATCCATGCCGCCGGAAAGCAGGGACAGCGCGAGCTCCGCGATCGCTTCCGGCGCGATGAGTCTGCCGCGCGGCGAAACGGCCCCAAGGCGCGCCCTGGTTTCCTCGTCGAGGTATTCCGTATCTACCAAGCCGGGGCACAGCAACGCCGAGGCGACCCCGGATCCTCCAAATTCCGCCGAAAGGGATTTTACCAGCACGCCGAGCCCGGTCTTGGCGGACGCGT
The DNA here is from genome assembly GCA_964552925.1 of uncultured Treponemataceae bacterium. Taxonomy (GTDB): domain Bacteria; phylum Spirochaetota; class Spirochaetia; order Treponematales; family UBA12059; genus SZUA-370. Next base: position 5,554 of record CAZKJA010000068.1, on the reverse strand, counting down.
AGGCGGCGTTGGCGAGGAAGCCCCTGATCGTATCCGTCCTGGTACCGCCGAACAACAGGATTCGGCCAAATCCGCGGGCCGCCATGGCCGCGGCGGCCTCCGTCGCGATGATGCCGGGCAGGGCGAGGCAGGCCAGGGATACAAGTCGCCAGTCTTCGGGGGTGGTGCGGGCAAGCGGCTTGTGGACGAATGGACCGTAGGCTACCACGAGAAGGTCGCTTGCTCTCGCGGCACTCACCAAGGCTTCCGGCGCCTGGCCGTCTGACAGGTCGGCCTGGATCGTATCGACCTCCGCGCCGGCGGAGCGCAGGGTGCCGGCCTTGCGTGCGAGGCGGGAAGGGTCGCGGCCGTGTATCGTCAACGAGGCTCCCGCCGCGGCGAGCACGCTCGCTATGGCCCCGCCGATGCCTCCGGAGCCGCCTACGACGAGCGCGTGCATGGCGTCGAGCCTGGTTGGCCGGGATGCCCCTGTTCCTCTGTTGTCGTTCTCCATCGAATCACATAGTATTCCTCTTGTTTTTCAAAAGCAATGAGGCTCTTTTGAAATTGGCTCCAATCGCTTGTACGAAGGGAATCCGCCATGGGGAACGAAATCGGGCCGGAGCTGCCTACTATCGTGCTGTGCCGGGTAGAAGGCGCCATGAACGTAGGTGCGGCTTGCAGGGCTATGAAGTCGATGGGCGTGACCCGTCTCGTGTTCGCCTCATGCCCTGGCTACGACGAGGTCGAAGTCAGGACGCACGCGCTCCATGCGTTCGATGTGTACCTGGCGGCCGTCCGCCATGCGGACTTGGGCGCGGCCTTGGCGGGGTTTTCTTACGCCGCCGGCTTTACGAGGCGCAAGGGGCAGCGTCGAAAGGAAAGCCTCGCCGTCGATTCGTTCGCGGCTTCCCTCGCCGGGTCGGGCAAACAAAATTGCGCGCTCGTGTTCGGCAACGAACGGGACGGCCTCACCGATGCAGAATTGGCGCTGTGCGATGACGCAGTAAGCATCCCGAGCTCTGAAATGTTCCCCTCGCTCAACCTGTCGCATGCCGTCCAGATCGCCTGCTGGGAACTGCGCAAGGCGTTCCAGGGGCAGTTCCCCGTGCTTGACGACGCCTGTACCGCCGACAGGAGGCCGGCCCTGCGCGAGGATTCCGGTACCGCGGCGGCGAGCATAGCCGATGTCTTGGCCGGCGCGGGCTTCTTCAAGTTAGCCGGACGTCCCGAAATCGAGACGTTCCTGAGAAGCATAATGGCGAGGGCAGGCTTGTCCGAAGCCGAGTTAGGTCGTTTTGTCGCCCTTTTCGTCAAGCTCGGGGCATTGTCAGGACGAGGCGGTCGTGACGTACCTTGACCCGGCGGGCCGGTGATAGTAGTCTTTGCCAAGAGCCTCGGGCAAGGCGGCTCGACGGAGGACGGCATGCGTATATTGTTTTTGGTTGTTGCCCTGACAATCGCCGGCCTTTTTTCGGCGGCGGCTCAGGGAGCGCCTCTCGGCGAGGAGAGTTTTGTCGGCCGTATCGATCTTCGCATTGGTATAGCCCAGCTCGCCGAGCTCGCTAAAAATGGTGATTCCCAAGCCTTGGCGCGGATGTCCGGCGACCGGGCCTTGCTTCTTTTCGGCACTCTGTCCCGCCCCGTGATCACAAGCGAGGAACCGTTCGAAGCGGCGACCGAGTTCCTTGAAGGCGAATGGGTTGGAACTTCCAGGTTGCTTTTGCACAGGGTATTCCTGGTGTTCAAGGGGGAAACCTACCGTGAATTCCTCGATGGATCCTCGGGAAGGCGGACAGTGGTAATAGCCCGGAACCCGAGCCTCCGCTCCTCTCCGGATGGTTCCCGCGACGTCGCTCTCGAAGTAGTTTCGGTACGCCCCATCTATTGACGCATCGATCGCCTGGCTTGATGCATTCAGAACAATGATGCCTGCCACGCCTTGGCCGAGCTGTTGATCTCGATATCGTCACCGCATATTTCTTCGCGGGCTCCCGACAGCACTATGGCTCGCCGGATAACGTTTTTTAGCTCCCGCACATTGCCCGGCCAGTCCCAGGCCATTATCTCCCTGTTGGCACTGGCTGAAATCCTCTTCTCCGGGCTGAACTCCGCAAGGAAAGAATCGACGAGCAAGAAGATGTCGTCCTTGTGCTCGCGGAGCGGCGGCATCACGAGTTCCAGGGTGTTGATCCTGTTGACGAGTTCAGGCCTGAAGCGTTGGCTTTCCCCTGATACCGGGGCGTTGGTCGCCGCGAGTATACGCACATCGTAAGCGATCGGGTCGACGGAGCCGAGGCGGGCGCCCGAGCTTGTCTCCAATGTCCGAAGGAATTTTGCCTGGACGGGAAGCGACAATTCTCCTATCTCGTCGAGAAAAACAGTTCCGCCCCGCGCGTTCTCGAAAACGCCTTTCCTGTCAACCGCTCCGGTGAAAGCGCCTTTGACGGTACCGAACAACAGGCTTTCTGCCAACGTTTCCGGTATCGAGGCGCAGTCGACCGGCAGGAAACGTTTCAGGCGGCGTTTCGATGATTGGTGTATGGCGTTCGCCGCCAATTCCTTGCCGGTTCCGCTCTCTCCGTAGATAAGCACCGGTGCGTCATGCACCGCGTAGAGCGCGATGCGCTTGGTTACCTTCAATATCGCGGGAGAATTCCCCAGGAGTGCATGCGTATGGGGCATATGGTAACTTGCGGCGGGGATCTCGGCGCTCCCGGTGGCCGCCGCCGTGCCGGATCTCGCTACTGCCAGGCGGACTGTTTCCAGAAGCGAGCTGGCGCGGAAGGGCTTTTCGACGAAACCAGACGCGCCGAGCCCGAGCGCGCAGTCCTGCATGGCGGAAATCGATGCCATGCAGACGACGCTGGCGTTTGGCGCTATGAACGCCGAAGAATCGAGCAGATCGTTTTTTCCCCCGGTTTTAGCGCTGGCGATATCGAGCAATATAACGCTCGGATGTGTATTCCTTGCTATTGCAGATGCTTCCTGTAGCGTTGCGCAACTGTGTACGTCGTATGTACCCGTAAGCAGAACCGATGCCGTGTTCCTGTCGTTTTCATTCGAATCGATAATTATAATTGTTTTCATATGATCCAATTCATCTATTCAAGGGCATTTGTCAAGGAATTAATGAAGGAATGCGATGGAAATTATGCATTCCTTGCCATGTGACAGGTTGAAAAGAGTATTTCCTTTGATTTTATCCAGTTGCGTAGCTTCTCCGTATAAAGTACTCTTGTATCGATAATATATCGAAACCCTACACGTGGAGAGATGAGATGGCAGGCAATGAGTTGGTCGTTGATGTTACCAAAATCAAGAAGGCGGCGCACAGCGCGATTCCGCTCACGATTACCACGTATACGCTACCACACGAGATAGAAGTATATATCGAGGAAGTCCTGGAGGTATTCCTGAGCGAATTGGGACAAGCCAGGATAAAGGATTATTTGGTGTATTGCCTGCGCGAGCTCGCCGTAAACGCGAAGAAGGCGAATACCAAGCGGGTGTATTTCGAGACGAAAGGGTATGACCTCAAGAATCCCGCCGAGTACGAGGAAGGGATGCGGACCTTCAAGGCGGATACCATGGAGAACATCTCGTATTACCTGCAGAAGCAGAAGGAAAAGCAGTATTACATCAAAATTACTTTCCAGGCCCGCGGCTCGAATGTCGTGCTGGAAGTCCGCAACAACGCCGAAATGACCAAAACGGAATATCTGCGAATACAGGACAAGCTGGCGCATTCGCGAAAGTACAATACGCTTGAAGAAGCGATGTCCCAGGTTCTCGACGCTTCGGAAGGCGCCGGATTGGGCCTTGTCATTTTGGTCCTCATGCTCAAGAAGATGAGCCTCGACGAGGATTGTTTCGAGATTCACACCGACAACGGTGAAACTGTAGCGAAGATAACGGTACCGGTTGCCGCGGCCAAGATAGAGAGCCTGTCGTCGCTTACCGACGAACTTGTGCGCCAGATCACGAGCCTGCCACAGTTCCCGGAGAACATCCTGACGATACAGCGGCTGATAGGCGACCCGAAGAGCGAGATGGTCGACATCGCCAGGCACATTTCAACCGATCCATCGATGACGGCGGACCTGCTCAAGCTGGTGAATTCGGCTCAATTCATGCTTCCCCGCCGCGTGGACAATATCGTCGACGCGGTGAAGCTCGTCGGCTTGCGAGGAATCAAGAACCTGCTGTTCTCGTATGGTTCCCAAAAGCTGCTCGCGGACGCGCGGGGAATGGACCAGAAAGCCTTGTGGGACCACAGCTACCGCTGCGCGTACTATTCATACAACCTGGCAAAGAACTTCAAGGCCGGGAACCGCGCGCTCCACGACGACGCGTACGTCGGGGGCATGCTCCATGACATGGGCAAGATCATATTCTCGGCGGTGCACCCGGAACTGCTCGATCATATCAAGAGCTTCTGCGACGCCAAAGGCATCGAGAAGACGACCTTCGAGGATCTTGCCGGCGGCATGAACCACTCGGAAATCGGCGCGCGGGTCGCCGAGAAGTGGAATTTCCCCGAATCCCTCGTGGCCGCGATACGATTCCACCACGAGCCTTCGTTGATGACGACCGATTTCAAGGACGTCGTCTTCACCGTCTACCTGGCCAACGTGTTCTGCGAATACGAGAATGGCGGCATGACCTACGACCAGATCGAACGTATCGTCCTGCAGGATTTCGGATTCCTGAGCGAGAAGCAGTTCAGCAAGACCGTCGAGCAGTTCGGTGAGGGCTTCCGGCAAGAGTCGATAAAGCAGAAAGAGACGCCCAGCTCCAAGCGCTGATCCGCGACGGGTCCTTCAATGAAGGTCCCTGTACGCTGCCAGGAACTCGATCAGGTAGTGCTGTACGCCTCCGAAGAACTCCCGCTCGAGCGCGGTTCCTGGCCTTGTGATGTAGCGGTAGTGCCAACTCTCCCAGACATAGCCTGTCACCTCTTCCAGTCCCTGCGGGAACGATAGCGAGAAGCCGAACCGGCCTGCGTTGGCTGCCATCCACGTCCCCGCCTTGGTCGAAGCGAAGGAATCGTCGATGCTGCCCAAATCGACAACCGTCCCCAGTTGATGCTGGGATGCTCCTGGCCTGGCCGAAACCCTGGAGGCCTCGGCTTCCCCCAACTCCGAGCTGTATCGCGCGAAAAGCGTTGCCTGGTAGGCATACGAGCGGTATGAGGACGAGAACAGGATGCTGACGCCGTCCGCCTTGGCCGCCGCGTCAAGTTCGAGGATCGCCGACATGATTGCCTTGCGCAGGCGCAGGTCTTTTCGGGATACCGAAAGCGGGTAGTCATTCAGCGAGACCAGGTCGGAAGGTTCATAGGATTCGGGGAGCGGATGCTTCTTGTCGACTAGCGTGAGGAAGCCGCCCGCGGCCGACGATTCCGCCTCCGCGGCCTCGACAAGCATGAAAAACCGGGATTCGTTTCCGTGGACAGCCGATTCAATGTCCGAGGCGATGGCCGGGGGCAGCTTCGACGCGGCCGTGCGGAACGCCGGCATCCTGGCATCCTCGGCGGGAGCGGCGGGTTGCGGCTTGGGCCTCATGCCGCAGG
>CAZKJA010000067.1:0-13212 GCA_964552925.1 uncultured Treponemataceae bacterium | reverse complement strand
CGTCTCATGGCGACCCAGGAACTCAAACGCCTGGGATATGAACTGTCACCGACGGGACCCGCCGTTTCAAAGCCGATCGCTCAGGCTTCTCCGGCCCAGGTAATAGGGGTTCCCGCTCCCGCACCGGCGAGCCCGGCGCCGGTAGTGAACCCCGCGGAACCGAGCGCGCCCGCCACGACCGCGGCCGTCGCCGTCACCCCCTCCGCGACGGTGCCGAATGCGCCCGAGAAACCCTCGAGCGTCACGATCGAGACACCGTCCGGCGCCGTGGCCCCCGCGGACAAGGTGCCGGTGGCGGAACCGGTTCCGTTGTCCAGCGAGCGGCCTGTATCGGTCGCCGGCGCAAAGCTCAGGCCCGTAAGGACTATCGTCCTGCCGCAACTTCCCGAACCTTCGGCTCCCGCTCCAAAGGCGCCGGTTGCGGCGACCCCCGCGGTCGCGGCTGTGCCCGAGTTGCCGGAAGCTGTAGCCTTCGGAATGCCGGTCCCCGACGAGACCCCCATCCGGGTCACTCCGTCCGATACGCCGAAGCGTTACGAAGCCCCCTCCATACGGCCGGAAATATCCGCGGTACTTCTCAGGGCCCCTGCAGGGTCTGCTCCCGCGGTGTCGCTGGGGGAACCCGCGCCAGTCGGCTCGGACCGCGCCTCGGCGTACGCCCGCAATAGTACCGTCCCCTATGCCGCATCCGTCGCCGCCGGACTTGCCGACCCTTCGGCGCCTGGTTACGAAGGGGCCACGGCCAACGTCCTCATGCCGCCGGAATACGCGGTTGAAGCCGACGGCATAGCGCTGATCGACCCATCGGCGCCTGGTTACGAAGGAGCCACGGCTATCGACCTCGCAACGCCGGAATATGCGATCGGTGCCGACGGCATCGCGCTGGCCGATCCAGAGGCGCATGCGGGCGAACGGGCGCATGCCTTCCAGCGATTGGCTCCCGGCATGACGGTCCCGCAGCCGGCACCAATGCTCGCATGGCCGGAACTTGAAGCCGATGAAATCCCGGAGATAGGTATCGCCTTACTTTCGGCGCCCGAGCCTGAGATACCGGCTACGAGCCTGGCCGAGGGCGAGATACTGCTCAAAGGCAAAGAAGGGCCATCCGCATTGGCCCTGGAAACGCCTGAATACGGCGCGGCGGAGACGAGCGTCGCACTCGCCGATGCCGAACCCGAGACCGAAGAGGTACCGGGGATCGAGATCCCCGCCGGTTTGACTCCGTTTGGCGAGGATCCGTCAGCGGAACTCGCGGAAGCTGAGGAAAAGCCCGGTGAGACTCCAGTAGTCGTGGCACCCGCGGGCCTGAGTCCCGGAATGGATGCCTCTACCGTGGAGTTGGCGGAGGCAGAAGAAAAATCGACGGAAAAACCGTTGGCGGAAGACAAGGCAGGCGTAAGCCCCGTCGATAGCGGTACGAGCGCGCCTCTCGCCGAGGCTATCGAGCACAAGCCGGAAACGACCGCTGTGGTAGGCGCTCCGGCGGAGACCGTCGCTGTCGTCGATCCGCTCGACGCTCCCAAGGAATACATAGTGGCCCTCGAGCCGACAGGACCCAAACCGCCCGTCGCCGTACCTACAACTCCGGCGCCCTTGACAAAGGAGCCAGTTACGGCTGTACCAACGACCAAAGCGCCCGTGGCCAAAGCACCCATGGCCGCTGTCGCCTCACTTGAAAAAGGACTCTACTACATCCAGATAGGCGCCTACGGTTCCGAGGCTGGCGCGAAGGATGCGGCCCTCTCGGTAGGGAAGAATTTCGGAGCGGTGGTACAGAAGGTCTCTGCCAAGGGCAAGGATACCTGGAAAGTTTTCGTAGGTCCGCTCACGCGGGACGAGAGCGGTGTCGCCTTGGTCCGCGTACGAGCGCTCGGCTTCAAGGATGCCTTTGTAAAGAGCGGCGGCTGACGGAAGTCGTACCCCTGGGACCGCGCGATATCATGAACGACTGGGCGGCCATGCCGCCCAGCAGCGCGGATGCGAGCGCGATGAATACCACCGGCATCGAGAATGTCTGGTACAGCAATCCCCCGAATATCGAACCGGCCACCTGACCGAAGGTGAGCAGCGCCTCCTGGGTGCTGGCGCGTTTGTCGCGGTCGGGCGCGCCGCTCGTCGCGTAGAAAAGCGAGTTGGTGTACACCGCCGACTGGAGCAGGCCTACCACGCCGAAGCACACGATGAAACCGAGCGTGCTCTTCTGGAAGATGAGGACCGACAGGGTCAAAGCGACCGCCAGCGACAGCATGGGGAGCAGCGAGCGCTTGAACTGCCATGATGTAATCCTGCCCAGGATGAAAAAGCCCAGGGCAGTCGAGGCTGAGCGTACAGTCAGTACCAAACCGACCGAAGATTCGCTTATCATGAGCTCGTCGCGAGCGAACACCGGAAACACATTGAAGACAACTCCCATCACCAGATAGACCATGAAGGCCCCGACCCACGCGGGGTACCTGAGTGGAGTAGACCTGTCGATTGCCGTTTCCGCCGCCTGCTCGGACTCGATGGCGCTCGAATCGTCCTGCACGAAGGATCGCGACAGCCGAATGAAAACCGCGTTTGTCAGGAACAGAAGTATCGTCACTATGATTGGCAGCATCTTGCCCTTCTCCGAAAGCAGTCCGGCCATGTAGGAACTGAAAATGCCCCCTACGCTCCACGAGACGCTGAACAGGCTCATCGCCTTGCCCAACTCTGAGCCTTCCAGTCCCTTGGACAGCCAGCCCATGACAGGAGGCCAGAAAAACGCCGTAAGGAAGCCGTACAACGAGTAAGCGGCAAAAGCCTGCCAGAGTCCGGGCCATAGAAGGAAAACGGTGAGGAGGAGCGAGCTGCCAACGAGCATGATTGTCATTGACGTCCTGGGAAGGAACATCGCGGCAAGCGGTCGAAGCAGTATGCAACCGAGGAAATATGACAGGGAGAAGGCGGCTCCGAGCGATCCAACCAAGGCAGGACCCGCGTGGTAGAGGTCTTTCACTACGAAAAGTATCCCCAGGGACATGGTCCCGATGCCCAGGCTGTTCAAGAAAGACGCGGGGACTATGACATACAGCCTGTCGATATTCTTTTTCGTGCCTGGAATCATGCGGATCGGCTCCTGGGGGACATCGACGATGCATTGTCGATGCATTGCACGATAGTCCTCGTCGACCCGCGCGGTCAAGCGGCGCCGTATCCACACAAGAGGATCATCCACCACGCGACGTTGACCCCCCGTGCTTTGCGGTCTAGAATGCGGGACAACGACGAAGACATTTCGCAGGAGCATTATATTGGGCAAGGACAGCACGACCAGGATAGCCGAACTGGAAGCGGATATCCTTCGTCACCAGGATCTCTATTACAACAAGAGCCCGGAGATAACGGATGATTCTTTCGATGCCCTGAGGGACGAGCTGTCAGCGTTGGCTCCGGACAGCCCCGTGCTGGCGGCCATCGGGAAAGACTCGTCCGATGGCTTCCCGAAGGCCGCGCACGTGCTTCCCATGGGGAGCCAGGCGAAGGCCGCCGGCGTCGATGAGTTCCTTTCGTGGTGCGCGAAAAACCCTTTCCCGGAATACGTTGTCGAATGGAAGCTCGACGGCGCGAGCCTTGAATTGCAGTACGAGGACGGCCGCCTCGCGCGTGCTGTCACCCGCGGTGACGGCACAATCGGAGACGACATCACAAGGAACGCGAGCCGGATGAAGGGCGTCCTGACGACCCTCGGAGCGTCGTGGAGCGGGGCGGTGCGAGGCGAGGTGGTTATGTCAAGGTCGACCCTCCGCGACCACTTTTCCGACAAGGCAAACTGCAGGAACGCCGCGAACGGCATAATGAAACGCAAGGACGGCATCGGAGCCGAACGTCTCGAGGTGATATGCTACGACGCGGCCCCGCGCGGCCTGTATGGTCAAGGCGCGGTAGCGAATGATATCGATGAACCAGTGCCCGAATACCCGTTCGGCGATGAACTGGCGAAGATCGAATGGTTGAAGGCTCTCGGCTTCACCGTCGTGGAGACGGCATGCTTCGTCGAACCGTTCGCTGTTGTCGATTACCGGGCGCGCGTCATCGACGGCCGCCCCGGACTCGATTACGACATAGACGGCCTCGTGGTCAAGTCGCGCCTCGTCGACGTTGCCGACATGAGGCGCGCCCGGCCGGAACGGCAGATAGCCTTCAAATTCCCTCTCGAGGAAGCCTCTACGACGCTCGTCGATGTGGAGTGGAGCGAATCGGGCGCCACGTACACGCCTGTCGCAATAGTCGAACCGGTCAGGCTCGCGGGCACCACAGTCCGGCGCGCGAGCCTCTCGAACACAAATACCCTCCGTGGCATGGGGCTCCGCAAAGGGTCCCGCGTCATAATAGTCAAGCGCGGGGAGATCATCCCCAGGATCGAAGGTCTGGTCGAGAACCCGGAAGGGTCTTCGGAGATAGTGGCGCCTTCGAGCTGCCCATGCGGCGCGGCCCTCGTCGACGAAGGAACCCGCCTGTACTGCCCGAATCCGGCTTGCCCGAAAAAGGCCTTGCACCGCCTGGAGAAATGGCTGGCGACCCTCGACGTCATGGAGTTCGGTACGACCATACTGGGAAGGCTTTTCGAGTCCGGCAGGGTAGTCGCCATAGCGGACCTTTACACGCTGAGCCCGGAAGAGCTTGCCGGGTACGACAGGATGGGCGAGACGAGCGCCGCGAAGCTGGTCCAGAACCTGCGCGCCAGGAACCAGGTCAGCTTGGCCGAGTTCATCGCGGGTTTCGACATCGAGGGCATAGGGCTCCTTATGGTCGAGAAGGCGACCCAGGCGGGTTTTTCGACGCTTGAGGCGTTGCGGGGCGCCGGAGTCGAGGAACTCGCCGCAATAGGCGGATTCGCCGACATAATGGCCCGTACCCTGCACGACGGCCTCGCGTTCCATGCGGCCGCCATGGACGACGTGCTGGCGACCGGCGCCATATCGATACGGGAAGCCGTTCAGGGGACGGGTACGCTGTCGGGAGCGTCGTTCTGCTTCACAGGCGAGCTTGCGTCAATGAAGCGCTCGCGGGCCGAGGCTCTCGTGAGGTCGCTCGGAGGCTCGGTACGCTCATCGGTCGCCAAGGGCTTGTCGTACCTTGTGACAAACGATCCGCTCTCGGGATCATCCAAAAACAAGAAGGCGGCAAGCCTGGGCGTGGCGATTATCGACGAGAAGGCGTTTCTCGGGCTCGCGACTCGGCATTGATCGGGCGACTCGTTGAAACATCGCGTCCCATTCGATACACTGGCATCCTGTAACAGCATGTCGTCCGGCGATAATTGCCGGCGACGCAGGAGTCGAACTTGAAGTTCATACGAGAAGCCTGGAAATCGGCCGTAGCCGCCGCGGTCGCCGAATTATTGAAGGAAAAGGGAGTCGCGACCGGAACTTCCGTCGATATAACGGCGGAAAATCCTCCCGACAGCAAGCTCGGCGATATCGGTTTCCCGATGTTCTCCCTCGCCAAAAGCCTCCGCATGGGACCGCCGCAGATAGCGGTCGCCGTCGCGGAGCGTCTGGAACGCGTGTCGACGCCGAAGGGGATGTTCAAGGCGGTCGGACCGTACCTCAACGTATTCCTCGACAAATCGTCGATGGCCTCTTCCGCGTTGGCGGCACGGTACGCGGGCGAAGCCTTCGGCAGATCCCCATCGCTGCCGGGCACTCGGATAATGGTGGAGTTTTCCAGCCCCAACACCAACAAGCCCCTCCACCTCGGCCACCTGCGCAACGACGCGCTCGGCGAAAGCACGGCCAGGATACTCAGGGCGAACGGTGCCGAGGTTCTCAAGATCAACCTTGTCAACGACCGCGGTATCCACATATGCAAATCGATGCTGTCGTACATGGCCTACGCCAAGGGAACGAGTCCCGAAGACGAAGGGAAGAAGAGCGACCACTTCGTAGGCGACTGGTACGTCAAATTCAACGAGCTCAAGAAGGACGATCCGGAGGCCGAGGACAAGGCGCAGGCCCTTCTTGTCAAATGGGAAGCCGGCGACCCGGAAACCATCGCCCTGTGGAAGAAAATGAACGAATGGGCGGTCAGCGGCATCAGGAAGACCTACGAACGGACAGGGGTCAGCTTCGACAAGTACTACTACGAAAGCCAGATATACCTGACCGGCAAGGAAGAGGTACAGAAGGGGCTGGCGAGCGGTGCCTTCTTCAGGGCCGACGACGGCTCGGTACGCATCGACCTGTCGCCCGTGGGTCTCGAAGAAAAGGTCCTCCTGCGAAAGGACGGCACCTCGATCTACATGACCCAGGACATCGGCCTTGCGATCCATCGCCATAATGACTGGCCCTTCGACCGCCTTGTGTACGTCGTCGCCAACGAGCAGCAATACCACTTCAAGGTGCTGTTCCACATACTCGAGCGGCTCGGCTACGAGTGGGCGAAGAACCTGTACCACCTCTCCTACGGCCTCGTGAACCTCCCCGAAGGCCGGATGAAGACAAGGGAAGGCACCGTCGTAGACGCGGATACTCTCCTCGATTCGCTCCGCGACCTCGCGATCGAGGAAATCCAGGCCAAGGGGCGCGAGGAATCTGTCGGCGACCTGTCGGGAACGGCGGAAAAGATAGCGCTCGGCGCGGTGCACTACTATCTGGCACAGGCGACGCCGACCAAGGACATGGTGTTCAACCCGAAGGAATCGCTGTCGTTCAACGGCAACACCGGCCCTTACATCCAGTACATGGGGGCCCGCATCTCGAGCATGCTCCGCAAGCGCGACAAGGGCGAGGGAAAAGCCTCCTCCGGCGCCATCAGGCCGGAACTCCTGACATGCGAATCGGAATGGGAGCTGATCCGGCTGATCGGTTCGTACCCCCACGCCGTCGAGCAGGCAGGAGCCGAGTACAATCCCGCGATCATAGCGGCCCACCTGTACGCAGTCGCGACGGCCTTCGCCAGGTTCTACCACGACGAGCCGATACTCACCTGCGAGATCGCGGATCTCGCGGCGACCCGGCTCGCTCTATCGGAGGCCGTGCTCGTGGTGCTCAAGAGCGGCCTCAACCTGCTCTGCATCCCCTTCCTGGAGGCGATGTAGGCGTTGGCCGGGCCTTCGGTTGACACTGGGGGCGTCGGCGTAGTATAAAATCGCGCCGGCTCACCGTGTCCGGTATCCATATAAGCGTCGGCCGTAGCGGATGAGCAATCCCGCGGCTTGGGCATACGAAACACAAGAGGTTCACAGGATGTACGCAGTCGTAGAAGTACAGGGCAAGCAGTACCGCGCCGAGAAAGGCGCCGTTCTCCGGGTAGACCGCATGGAGGGCGACGCGGGTACTCCGGTCGCCATCGATTCGGTTTTGCTCGTATCGGGCGATTCGATAAAGATAGGCGCGCCGTACGTCAAGGGAGCCTCGGTAAAGGCCGTGATCAAGTCGCAGGTCAAAGGCGACAAGATCATAGTCTTCAAGTACAAGTCCAAGAAGGACTATCGCAGGACTCAGGGCCACAGGCAACAGTACACGTTGCTCTCGGTTGAGGATATCGTTGGGGCCTGAACGCGTACGCGTTCGGCTCTCGTTCTGGCCTGACGGCTCCTTGCGGAGCGCTCAGGCAACGGGACACGCAGGCACGGCTCCCCGTGGATCGAACGTAGCGTGCGCCGCTGTGACCGTGCTCTTAAGGACGGCGTATGAAACGGCGTCCGGGTATGAAGGGGTGGTAGCCACGGGGCGGGCTCCCTCTTCCGGTGCCTTGAGCTTCGAGATAGCGAGACCGCCCGAGGGTTTTGCCGAGCGGCTCAGGGGTATCGGGGATTTCTTGTCTACAGGGATATCCGCGCTCGAGCGCGAATATCCGGGTTTGGTCGATCTGGAAGTAGAACGATGACGAAGGAGACTATATGCCGCATAAAGGTGTAAATGGCCGCGATTCGAATCCCCAGCACTTGGGTGTCAAATCGTATGGCAACGAGACGGTAAGGGCAGGTTCCATCCTGGTCCGCCAGCGCGGTACCAAGATCCACCCCGGCGAAAACGTTGGCAAGGACAAGGACGATACCCTGTTCGCGCTCATCGACGGCCGGGTTGTCTACAGCGAATTCCGCGGCAGGAAATACGCCGGCATCGAGCCTGCAAAGGCCTGAGAAACGCGCCGTTCCACAACGGAGCAGACAGGTGGCCGGCGAATGCCGGCCGCAACGAAGGCCGTCGCGATCGGCATATAGCCGGGCGGCGGTTTTTTTATTACGGGCATCGGAGGCCCGCGGACACCAATGATACAATTCGCGGACGAGACGACGATTACGGTGTCCTCCGGTAGCGGCGGCAATGGATGCGTCGCATTCCGCCGCGAGGCGAATATGCCGATGGGTGGTCCGTCGGGCGGCGACGGCGGGCGAGGCGGCGATCTTGTATTCGAGGTCCGCAGGAACCTGCGAACCTTGGTCCACCTCCGCTACAAGCACAACTTCAAGGCGAAGAACGGCCAGGACGGGATGGGGCAGAACAAGCATGGCTCCGACGGCGACGACATGGTCGTTCCGGTTCCCCCGGGGACGCTCGTCAGGAATGCCTCCAACGGCGAGATACTCAAGGACTTCGGCAAGTCCCAGGAAGGACGCTGGGTGTTCCTGAAGGGCGGCAACGGCGGCTGGGGCAACGTGCATTTCAAATCGAGCGTCAACCAGGCGCCGCGGAGCGCCCATCCGGGGAAACCGGGGCTAACGGTCGAGCTGAAGGTCGAGCTGCAGTTGATGGCCGACATAGGCTTCGTGGGCTTCCCGAACGCCGGCAAGTCGAGCCTCCAGGACGCGTTTACCAATGCAAGGCCGAAGATAGCCCCGTACCCCTTCACGACGAAGATTCCCAACCTGGGCGTCCTGACAGTCGGCGACCGCGACATAATATTGGCCGATATCCCGGGCATCATCGAGGGTGCGCACGAAGGCGCCGGGCTCGGCATACGTTTCCTCAAGCATATTTCCAGGGCCGCGGCGCTCGCCGTGCTCATCGACCTGTCCGACGACAATTACCTTGACTCGTTCCGCATCCTGCAGGGCGAGATGGAAGGGTATTCGGCCGAACTTCTGGCCAAGCCCCGGATAGTTATCGGCACCAAGCTCGACCTGCCGGAGACAACCGGCCGGCTCGAAAGCCTGGCGGCCGCCCTCCCCGGGGAAAAAGTCCTCGGCATCTCTACGTTCACCGGGGAGGGGCTCGAGGAATTGTCAGCCACCTTCCTGGCTTTCGTGCTCGATGCCGAGAAACCGGGGGACAGGGACCCTTGGACCGGCGCGGCGACATGAGAATCCTTGTGCTCGGGGGCACGTTCAACCCCATCCATATCGGCCATCTCGTCCTTGCCGAGGAAGTGGCCGCCGAGTTTGGCTACGACCGTGTAATCCTTGTACCGTCGCTGGTTCCGCCTCACAAGAAGCTTGAAGGGGACCCAGGCCCTGGCGCGAGGCTGGACATGGTCCAGGCTTCGGTCGCGGGTTTCCCGCTTTTCAGCGTCTCGGCGTGCGAATTGGAGCGGGGCGGCACCTCCTACACTGTTGATACGCTGAAAAAAATGATTGCGGAGTACGCTCCCGATGGCAAGCCCGGGTTGATAATCGGCGATGACCTGGCGAAGGGCTTCCTGTCCTGGAAGGATCCGCAAGGTATACTCGGCTTGGCGGATGTGATAGTGGCAGGCAGGAATGGGGACGGTTTCGAGCCGGAATTCCACTACCGACGAGCGGGCAACATGCTCCTGCCCATCTCTTCAACCGACATACGCCGACGCGTGGCGCTGCGGAAACCCTGGAGATGGCTCGTCGCGGCTCCGTGCGCGCGGTATATCGAAGAGCACGCTTTGTACTTGAACGTATGATGTCCTGAATGGAAGGAGCCTGTCCGGATGGGCCGATCGATACTTGATAAAAACATTGTGTTCCTCGTCGCGATCCTCGCCATCATATCCGTAGCCGTCGTGGTCATGGTAAGCGCATTGCGGACGGATCCTGTCGAAGATGCCGTCAAAGGGGAGCGCATGATCAATGTCGCTGTCATCCTGGAACGGAACGGCAAGCCAGACACGACGGAGATTTTGATGTATTATCCGGGGAACGCGCGGGCCGCCCTGCTCGATGTGCCTTCGGAAACTGGTCTCATACTCAAGTCGCTCAACAGGGTAGACAAGATAGCCGCGATTTACGACCCTGGTTATCCGAAGGCATTCATGGAGGAAGTGGGTCGGCTCACCGGGGCGACTATCGACTGGTACCTGATACTGGACCAGGCTTCGCTGTCCTCGCTCACCGACCTGCTCGACGGCATGCCGATATTCCTTCCCAACCGTGTCTCGGCGGTGCTCAACGAGAATCCCATCAACCTGCCATCGGGCTTCGTAGTGCTGGATGGCAGGAAGGCTTCCGTCTACGCGGCGTACGACGACCCGGACATGCCCGACAGCGAGCTGGTACTGAAGAGGCAATCGCTCGTCCAGGCCTTGCTCAGGAGGCTGGGCGAGAAGACTTCCTATGTCATGAGGGATGATGTCTATCCAGTCATCCAAAAGCGATTCAGGACCAATTTGCGCCCGGAATCGCTGAGACTCCTGCTTGCGGAACTTGCGCGCCTCGAAGTGGATCGCATAGTCCTCCAGAAGCTCACGGGAACGTACCGCTCGATCGAAGATGCGGTTCTCCTGTTCCCCCACTATGATGGGGAACTCGTCAAGGATATAGTGAAGCAGTCGCTGAACGCCCTCCTCAACGCGGATACGACGGCTATCGCCGACAAGGTGTTCACAATAGAAATACTCAATGGCACCGCGGTACGAGGCTTGGCTCAAAAGACCGCGGAGATTTTCCAGAGCTTCGGGTACGAGGTCGTTTCGGTGGGAAACGCGCTGTCGACCGATATCGCCAAGACGAGCGTCGTGAACAGGTACGGGGACGAACCCACCGCCCGGACCGTCGCGAATGTGATACGCTGCAAGGTAGTCGAGGATGAAGCCATTCCGGGAGGCAGCCCCGCGGACTTCGTAATTATTCTTGGTAGGGACTTCAATGGGAGGAACTGTGTCGATTGATGTACGGGAAGCCGCCTTCGGGTGCGCGACTCTTTTGGCAGGCCATAACGGGATGGATACCGTGATTCTCGATTTGAGCAAACTATCCACTTGGACGGATTTCTTCATCGTGACGAGCGCGACCAGCTCGACCCACCTCAAGGGCCTCGCGAGGCAGGTGGATGAATACTTGTTGACGCTCGGGTACAGCCCGCTCCGTAAACCCAAGCTGGCCGAGGACGAAGAATGGTGTCTGGTCGATTATAGCGACTTTGTCGTGCATATAATGGGGGCACGCGCCAGGGAGTTCTATGAACTGGAAACTTTGTGGTTCGGTGCCGAAGCGACCAAGGTGGCCCCTCCAGGTCCCTGACGTGCTGCCAGAGTTCGGGAACCGCCTTTCCCCTTGATGACAGAAGGCGGTCGCTCCAGGTCCCCAGCCAGGCTTATTCGTCGAAATCGTTGTAGTCTATTTCGTCCTCATATTCGAAATCTTCCGATTCTTCTTCGTCAAAGTCATCCTCGAAGTCATCATCCTCTTCTTCGTCGTCCTCGAAGTCATCGTCTTCATCGTCATCGAAGTCTTCTTCTTCGGAAAAGCCGTCGAAGTCCTCCTCTTCCTCGAAGTCATCCTCGTAGTCGTCTTCATAGTCATCAAAACGCATGAAGGGAGCCTGTGGAGGCTGGACATAATCGCCGACGCCTATCAACGCCAGATCCAAGGCGTTCCCCGGCATAGCCATATCCCTGATGGGGTCCATTTCAATCCTCCTCCGTAATACTCTGGGCACTGCATGTCCGTGCACGCTGAAATCTAAAAGAGACATCGGCGGTCTGTCAACTATATTCGCTTTCTAATTATGGCTTTTTTCAATTCGCTGGCATGCTGGGGGTACACGCGGTATACTGGCACGGTGAATGCACGATCAAGCGTGCCGGCGCCGGCAAAAATCAACCTTCATCTAGCTGTAGGCGACCTTCAGGAAGACGGTTTCCATCCTGTCGCGAGCATATTCCAGGCTATCTCCCTCCATGATACCGTAACGGTTGAACTGACCGATTCCGCGGGCATCGAGCTTGAGTGTGCCTGCGATTGCGCTCCGGAAGACAATACAGCCTACAAGGCAGCCGATTTGTTCCTGGGCACGGCCAGAGTAGGGGGCTTGCATCCCGTTCCTGGCGTTAAAATCGCGATCGACAAGAGAATTCCCTCGGGGGCGGGGCTCGGTGGCGGTTCGAGCGACGCGGCGGCAACATTGAAGGCACTGTCCACTCTTGTTCCCGGATTCGTCTCCTGTGGGCGACTCGCCTCCATCGCCGCCAGGGTAGGATCCGATGTACCTTTTTTTATGGAAACAGCGTGTGCCCAGGTCACCGGGCGGGGTGAACGGCTCTTCCCGTTGTCTCCCAGGACCGATTATGCATTGGTGCTGGTACATCCTGGATTCCCCATCCCCACAAGGACGGCCTATCGCGCCCTCGATGCGTTGCGGGCATCCGGAGCGCTCGAACCTGCCGGTTCGATTGCGGAACTCGCATCGGAACTGGATTGGGTTTCGGATCAATTTGCCTCCACACAACCGAAAAACTGGAGTTTCAGGAACGATTTTTTCGCTGCGATGGAGCGGGAATACCCAAAATTGTCCTTGTGCCGTGATGCCTTGCTCGCTTCGGGCGGTATGTTTGTATCGATGAGCGGCTCCGGGAGCTGCATGTATGGAATTTTCGAGGATGGCGATGCGGCTTGCCGGGCAATGCGGACTTTATCCGTCGACTTTGATCCTATTGTGGCCTTTCCGCTTGCGCGGCTATCGGACTCGATATAGAATTGCCCCATTGATTTATCACGTTGCATGGAAAACGTCGAAGAGAGGGCGCCGCATGGACATTACCGACATACGCATCCGCAGGGTTGACGGCGAAGGTAAGCTGAAGGCGTACGTGACCGTCACCTTCGATGAGTGCTTTGTTGTACACAATGTCAAGATTATCGAAGGAAGAACGGGTTCATTCATAGCGATGCCCAGCAGGAAGACAAAGACAGGCGAATACAAGGATATAGCGCACCCCATCACCCCGGATTTCCGTACGCGGCTCCAGGATGCCATCGTGGGAGCGTACGATCGGGGTGAAAGTTCGGAAGAGGATCCATCGTACTGAACGATTCCCGCTACGGACAATTTACCCCCG
>CAZKJA010000066.1:0-13637 GCA_964552925.1 uncultured Treponemataceae bacterium | reverse complement strand
CGAACATCTCCAGCAGTACTTCATGCCACTGCGCTATATCTATGGAACCCAGCTTGGAGACAAGCCGGCGTTTGTCGACGCAACGGAGCTGGTCGAGGAGGATCCTGGCGGGTTTGCCCTGGAATTCAAGCTCCGGCCGGCAGCCAAGCGGCTGTCCCCTGCTTGTCAGTGGTGCCACGATTACCCGTGGCAATATGGCGTTCATGTCATCCGGCGATACCACCAAAGCTGGCCTGGTCTTGTTGATTTCGGTTCCGATGGTCGGATCGAGATTGACCCACCAAACCTCGCCGCGGCCTACCATTCCCATTCGTCGGTTCCTTCGTCCTGTGGAATCGTGTTCCATGCGTCGAGGTCTTTCTCGGCGACGTACGACTCGAACCAGGAAGCGCGGGGCATGCCAGTAGGTTCGATGATTATGGTTCTCCCCTCGAGCCTCAGATCAACCTCGCCCCGGAGACCGCAGGCTGCGATCAATGTTGCTGGAAGGATGATGCCTTTGGAGTTGCCGATTCTTCTGATAGGTATGTGCAAAGTTGATCCTCCGTTAAAACAATGTTATAACATTGATCATAATTGTACAAGACCTTTCCTGGTGGTTGGGTACCTATGTGCCTACTGATGGCCTGCTATCCCAGGCGGCCCATGTAGCGCTCGTAGAAGAACAACGTCGCCGTCATCAGCGCGTGTCCCATATCCTCTCCGCCTATCATGTCTATTGCCTCCCGCTCGGGCACGAGGAGCACCTCGATCTCCTCGTGCTCGTCAAGGCATTGCGGCCTCGCGAGCGCGCAGCCTTCGGCGACGAAGGCGTGGAAGGTGTTCGTCATGAAGGCCGGATTGGGAGACAGTATGCCCAGCGGGACGATCAGGTCGGCCTGGTAGCCGGTCTCCTCGAGCAGTTCACGGGCGATCGCCAACGAAGGATCCTCGCCGGGGTCGACTATCCCGCCGGGGAACTCGATCGACAGGTGCCTCGTGCCATGGCGGAATTGCCGTATCATAACGAACGAGCGGCCTTCGGGCGTCTCAACCACCGGTATCACGCCCGCCCAGTCCGGAGCCTCGACAGAGAAGAAAGTGCCGCGCTTTCCGCGTGTCGATTGCCTCTCGCTGGCGGATACCTTGAATATCCTGCAGTCCAGCATTTGCTTGCATCGAAGATCGATCCACGGATACAGCTTGTTCATGGTTGAAGCATAACCTCACGGCATGCCAGGAACAAGGTGCGGCGCGTCGCTCACCGGCGTTCAAGGTCCGCGAGGAACAGTGCGGCCGCGCACAGGTCCGCCGAGCCTCCGGGAGACAGCCGCGCCGCCGCGAACTCCCCGAGCATCCGCTCGTACAACGGTTTCCCCTTCGCGGAGAAGGGGCCGCCTGAATCCAGTATCCGCCCGGCCCACGCGCGCGAGCGGCGCAGGGCTTCGATGCCGCCCCTCGCGACGATGCATGTGTCGTCAGCATGGGCTATCACGGCGAGCAATACACGGATGACGGTTTCGTCCTCGCCGGTCTGGGCTTCCTCCAGGCTGCGCGCGAGCGGCAAGGCCATTGCCCTGATCGACGGAAACCCCGCCGCCGCCTCGTCCCGGGCGGAACGCAGGCCGTGTTCCGCGCGGGCTCTCTCGCCGCGTGTCGGGAGGCCGATGCCGGCGCCGCCTTGTTTTCCGGACGCTGCCAGCGGCGCCAGGCCGAGTATAGCCGTCGCTATGCGGGCCGCCTCGTCGCAGAGATCCTCGGCGTTGGGGCATTCATTGTCCGGTCGCGAGCCGGCTGCCGCGCAGAGCAATCCCATGCTCCAAATCGCTCCTTTGTGCGTGTTGACTCCGCCGGTGGCGGCGAGCATGGCCGCCTCGGCCTCGATGCCGAGCCTTCGGAGCGCGTCAGGCTCGCGTTCGCCGGCCATGAGCGCGAAGTACGGTCCGAGCGTCATTGCCGATTTCCGGAAATGCCCGATGCACATGTCGGTATGGACGCCCGGGCCGAAGCGGTCGACGAGCCCGGGTTTCGGCGCCGCCTCAGCCTCGCGGAGGAGCGAACGGACGGCCAAGGCCGCCGTCCGCTCCGCGGAAGCTCGCATGCCGTCAAGTCGCTTTCGCGCGCCTGGCGGACTTGATGGCGCTTTCGACGAAAGGCCAGGCTACCGAGAACACGGTGAGCGCAATCAGCGTTACGGCGATGGGGGAACCGTAAAATATCTTCGGGCTGCCGTCGGACAGCATCAATGCCTGCCTGAACGAAGTCTCCATAGTCGAACCGACTATGCCTCCGAGTATCAAGGGCGATGTTGGAATTTTCGTCCTGTCGAGGAAGATGCCGATGAGGCCGAACGCTATCAGGATGAAGAAGTCGACGACGCTGTTGGTGATCGCGTAGGTGCCAATGAACGCCAGGCCGAGGATCAACGGGTATAGTACTTTAGCCGGCACGGCGAGTACGCGCACGAGCATGCTGGCCATAGGCATATTGACGATCAGGAGTATGATGTTGCCTATGAACATCGACGCTATCATGCCCCAGGCGACTTCCGGCTGCTTCTGGAACAGGAGCGGACCCGGCTGCAATCCGAGCATCAATAGCGCGCCGAGCATCACCGCGGTCGTACCCGATCCGGGGATACCGAGGGTCATCATCGGGATGAGGGCGCCGACGCTTGCAGCGTTGTTGGCCGCTTCCGGAGCCGCCAGTCCCTCTATCGCGCCTTTGCCGAATTCTTCCGGGTGCTTGGAGACGTTTTTCTCGTTGTTGTAGGCCATCAGCGCGGCCATCGTGCCGCCTGCCCCCGGCAGGGCGCCGATGAAGAAACCAAGCGGGGTGGCGCGGAGTATGGCCGGCCACGAGCGCTTCCAGTCTTCCTTGGTAAAGGTGATCTTGCCAAACTTCGTCTGCATCTTGTAGCTCGGGTCATGCACCGACTTGAAGCTTTTAAAGACTTCGCCGAGCGCGTACATGCCAATGATGATGATCAGGAAATCGACGCCGCCCATCAATTCCAGGATGCCAAAGGTGAAGCGGTTGACTCCCGTCAAGCCGTCAAGGCCGACCGTCGCTATCATCAGGCCGAAGATCATGCCTATGAAGCCCTGGAGTATCTTTTCCTTGGACATCGCCGCGGTGGCCGCGAGCGCGAAGAGCATCAATAACATGTATTCGGCCGGACCGAACTTGAGCGAGAACCTTGCCACCGGGATTGCGACGAATACCATCGCGACGTTCGCTATCATGCCGCCGATGAACGACGCCACGGCGGAGATCGCGAGAGCGGCTTCCGCGCGGCCCTGCTGGGTCATCGGGTAACCGTCGAAGCAGGCTGCGATGGCCGCGCCGTCACCGGGCGTGTTGAGGAGTATCGAAGCGCGCGAGCCCCCGAACATGGCGCCGTAGTAGCCGCCCGCCATCGTAATCATCGCGCCGACAGGCCCCATCTTGAAGGTCAGCGGCAGGAGGACCGCGACGCCGGTGGCCGGGCCGAGGCCGGGGAGCATACCTATGATAGTGCCGAGGACACCGCCTAGCGTCGTCCACATGATGTTCATCGGCGTGAGCGCGACCTGGAAACCATACATCAACTGGGTGAATATTTCGTTCATGTCGTCCTCCTTCCTATATGTCGAGGATAGGCATCCGCGGGAGCTGTATCCCGAGGAGCACCGAGAAGAGGACGTACACGCCGACCGAGAACAGTACGGCCACGAGTACGGTCCGGACCACCTTGACGCGGCCGTTGACGAGGAAAAGCACGGCGCCGAGGTACAGGATGGTCGAGAATACATAACCTAGCGGTTCGAAGAGCACCGCGTATACGACGCTTGCCGCTATCGCCAGCGCGATTTCCTTGCCGTGCTTCGTCATCTTGCCAAACTTCGGCGCTTCTTTGGCTCCCTTGCCGACATCCTGATTTCTAGCCAGGAGTTCCTTGGCGACGAGGACCAGGCCAAGCATGGTCATCGCGATGCCCAGTATCACCGGGTAGACGATGTGGCCCGTCGCGTTGCCGAAGCTGGCGCGCGGCAAGCTCCAGGCGCTGAAGCCGTACGCGAAGCCGATGAGCGTCGCGAGAAGGCCCGTTATCATGTTCCAAGTCATTTCAAACCTCCCAATCCGCCGCGCGGCGCGGCCAGGCCGAAACCATCGATTCCGGCCCGGCACCCGGCAGGCGTTCCCTATTTCTTGGCCATGCCGAGTTCTGTCAGGATGTCCTTGGAGACCGAATTCTGGGCCTCGAGGAACTTAACGAACTCGGGCTGGTCGGCGTAACTCTGCACCCAGCCGTTGGCCTCGCAGGATTTCTTCCACTCGGGGGTGTTGGCCATCTTGCCGAGCGCGTTGCGCCAGAAGGTGACGGCGTACGCGGGCATTTCGGGCGGCCCGAAGATGCCTCTCCAGTTGGCGAAGTCGGCGGGAATACCCTGCTCGCGGACGGTCGGGACGTCCTTGCCGATGCCGTAGTCGGGGCGCTTGGGGGCTGTCGACGCGAGGACGCGGAGGTCGCCCGACTCGACGAGGCCGCGGACGTCGCCGAGGCCGGTGGACAGCATGTCGATGTGGCCGCCGAGGAGCTGGGCCGCGCCGGCGTTGTCCTGGAAGCTGATGAACTGGATGTTCTTGAGGCCGGCGAGCCCGGCGGCCTTGGCCACGACGAGGAACTGGATGTGGTCCATCGAGCCGGCGGCGGAGTTGCCGCCGAACTTTACGCTCGTCGGGTTCTTCTTGAGGTCGTCGATAAGCTGGGCGATCGAGGTGTACTTCGAATCCTTGCGGACGACGAATGCGCCGTAGTCGGTGATAAGGCGGGCCAGCGGCGTTGTGTTCTTGTAGGAGAACGGGGTGGTGCCGTTGAGGTTGATCAGGAGGAGCGGCGGGCTGTAGACGGTCAGGACGTTGTCCTTGCCCTTCATCGACTGGAGAGCGGTGAGGAATACCGCGCCGCCGCCGCCCGCCTTGTTTTCGACTGGCATCGCGACCTTGACTAGCTTGGTGTCGGTCAAGGTTTTTGAGACTGTGCGGATTGTCAGGTCCCAGCCACCGCCCGCGCCGCTCGGGGCGTAGCACTCGATGGTTCGGGATGGATACCCCTTGGCCTGCGCGAACGCGGGCACGGCGAGCAAGGCGACCAGTACGGCCGCGGTCAGAATGCGGGTGATACGGTTCATGGCGTATCTCCTCCTTGATAAGCGATCTCTCGTATTGTCGAGGACTGGTAGGCGCCGACGGCGCTCCCGTCCGGAGATCCAGGGTAAATGGCGCGGGAAGCGCGCTCGATTATTCCGATGAAGGCCGCTTCGACGGCTTCGGCGCCGTGCGCGGCCCTGCCGGAGCAAACGCTGGCCGGGGAAGCGCAGACCACGCACGGCCTCGGGGGCAAGCCCAGGCTGGAACGGCCGAGGAGCCCTTCCCCGCATGCGACGTCGAGGTCGAGGAGCCGACCGAGGGAGGAGCCCTCCTCGATGGAACAGGCCGTACGCTTCAACTCGCCCGCCGGGGCGTCCGAAGTCCAGAGCGTCCACGGTCCGAGCGCTCCGGAGCCCGAGCCAACGCGGCGCAGGACGAGGCCCCTCCCGCGGCAGGCAGACTCGAACGCCGCTGCGCCGAGAGCGAGCGGCCCGTCGGCGCGTCCCGCCTCGCGCATCGCCCACGGCATCCTCGCCGAAAGCCTGACAACGGTCGCGGCTCCCGCTGCCAATAGCGATGCCGTTTCGAGAGCCCGCCGCTCCCGCTCGCCCAGCGCTCTATCGAAGGGAGTAGCGGACGGCGGATAGCCGGCGCCCATGTTCACAGAGTCAAGCCCTTGGGGCGGCGGATCGTGTCGATGATGGTACCGTCGCGGTACTCGACCAGGCCGACGACGCGCTCGTCGAACCCGACGGGGCGCGGCACGCCTGTATACGACTCCGCCAGGCGTTTGAGCTCGGAGATGTCGCGAACGGGCATGCCGGCTTTCACTAGCATGTCCCGCAGTTCGGGCCGGTTCGGATTGACTGCTATTCCCCGGTCGGTGACCAACAGGTCGACGCTCTCGCCGGGGGTGACGATAGTCGTCACCCTGTCCATGACTGTGGGTATCCGCCCGCGGAGGAGCGGTTCGACGACGATAGTCAGACCCGCGCCTGCTGCGGTGTCACAGTGGCCGCCCGAGGCGCCCCGGATGACGCCGTCGGAACCCGTTATAACGTTGACGTTGAGGTCGAGGTCTACCTCCATCGCGGAGAGTATTACGACGTCGAGGGCATCGACCGCGCAACCCTTGCGCTTGGGGTTGGCGTAGTATCCCGCGTCGATCTCGTGGTGCCCCGGGTTCACGGCCAGCGAACGCGTCGCGGCGAGGTCGAAGCTCTGCGTGTCGAGCAGGCTGCCCACAAGGCCTTCCTCGAGCAGCCGCACGAGCTGGCTCGTGATGCCGCCGAGGGCGAAGGATGCCTTGACCCCGCGTTCCAGCATCATCTCGCGGATAAAGCGGACGACGGCGAGGCTCACTCCTCCCGAACCGGTCTGCAGCGAAAAGCCTTCGCGGATGATGCCCGCCGCGGCTATCGCCTGGGCGGCGGTGCGGGCTATAAGGAGTTCCCTGGGATCCCGCGTCATCCGGGTCGCGCCTTTGCTGATGCCCTCGGGGTCGCCGACCGAATCCACCCTGACGATGGCGTCGACCTGGTCCATGCGTATCGACGCCGGCGTGAGCGGGAAGGGTACTATGGACTCGGTTAAAAGCACGACCTTCCTTGCGTTGCGGGCGTCGACCATCGCGTAGCCCAACGAGCCGCAGGCGGAGGCGCCGCTCGAACCGTTTGCGTTGCCCCTCTCGTCGCAGGCCGGCACGCCGAGGAAGGCTATGTCGACGGTTATCTCCCCGCCGTCTATTGCGCGGGCCCGGCCGCCGTGGGAATGAATAAGCACCGGCTCGTCCATCAGCCCCGCGCTTATCGCGTCGGCCAATGGGCCCCGGAGGCCGCTCGTCCTGATGCGGCGGATTGTGCCGTCCTTGACGCGTTCCACGAGCGGCGCGTGCACGGTGGTCAGCGAGCTGGGCGCCAGCACAAGGTCACGGATCCCCCGCCTGGCCAGCTCGTCGATCACGAGTTTGACAACGCGGTCGCCTTCCCTGAAGTGGTGGTGAAACGATACTGTCATCCCGTTCCGCGCTCCCACCGCGTCCAGCGCCTTCCCGAGATCAGCGTAGACCTTGGCGTCCGGGCGCTTGTGTCCCGTTTCCGCGTTGGCTCCGGAGAAACCCGCGAGGGCTCCGTACCCGTTCGCGGTCGGCGGGAATTCCCTCCCTATCGAGTTGCGGCTCATGCCTCCACCTCCCCGGCGAGCGCAAGGACGCGGAGCGCGCGTTCGACTATCGGTTTGTCTATCATCTTGCCGTCGAGCGATATGACGCCCGAGCCCTTGGCCTCGGCGTCGGCCGCGGCCGCGACGACGCGCTTGGCCTTGGATACGTCCCCGCTTGACGGCGTGTAGACGGCGTGGATCAGGGCCACCTGCGACGGATGGATGACGCTCTTGCCGTCGAAACCCAGCTGCTTGGCCAGGCGCGCCTCGCGGAGGAAGCCCTCCTCGTCGTCGACCCCGGTGAAGACCGTGTCTATGGCCATGATGCCCGCCGCCCTCGCCGCCATCACGAGCAAGCCCCGCGCAGCGAGCAGTTCGACGCCGTCGGGGCTGCGGCTGGTGTGCATGTCGGTGACGAAATCCTCGGCTCCAATCGCGATCGCGACAAGGCGTTTGCTCGCCGTAGCTATTTCCCGGACTGACAGGATCCCGCGGGCCGATTCGATAGCCGCGAACAGCTTGACCGATCCAGCGGGGCGGCCGAAACGCCTCTCGGCCGCCTCGACGGCCCTCTCGACGGCGATGAGGTCCTCCGGGCAGTCGGTCTTGGGCAGCCGGACGGCGTTGGCGCCGCCCGCGACAACCGCAGCGATATCCTCGAGCCCGTGCGGCGTGTCGAGGCCGTTGACGCGGACGATACGCTCGACGCTTCCGTAGTCGTAGTCCCTGAGCGCGCGGAATACCAGGTGCCGGGCCGCGTCCTTCTCCCTTTGCGATACCGAGTCCTCAAGGTCGTACATAACGGAGTCCGGGCCGTAGATATAGGCGTCGCGAAGCATCGCCGGGGCGTTGCCCGGCACATAGAGCATGGACCTGCGCAGGATCATCGCATCGCCTCCCACGGTACCGGTTCGCCGTCGCCCGCCCTGGCGCACGCGGCGGCCAGCCTGGCCTGGATCGTCGCGTCGAGCGCGCCTTTTTCCTCGATGGCCACCGACGCGTCGGTGATTCCCATGGCGCCCAGGGTGGCAGTCGCCGCGGCCCTGATGGCTTCGCCGTAGCGGACGACGGATGGGCCGCGCAGATCGAGGGCCAGGCCCTTGCCCGCGTTCGGGCGCACAGTTACCCTGGCGTCGCCGGATTCGGCCGTCCCGGCCGTCGCTTCACTCATGATGGTCATGCGTACCTCCGCTCAATGCCGGCCCGAGACGGACCGTATCTTTTCGAGTACCGGGACCGCCGCTGGCGACTGGAGCCAGGCCATCGTCGTCGGCGGAACCAGCTCCGCGACGCGGCGCGTGTCGCCCGTCCGCAGCGCCTCGCGGACGGCGGACGCGCTTATCGCGGCTCCGCCGGATTCCGAGCGCGGTATCTCGACCAGCTCCACGCCGTGGCGCGGGAGCACCGCCTCCATGGCGCGGTTGTACCCAGCCGTCAGCTGGCAGTACGGTTCCGTCCCCACGAAGCGGCGTTTTATGCCGAAGGCGGGCGCTATCCTCGAGGCGAACAGTTCGGCGTCGAGGGCCGCCTGGAGCTCGGCGGCCTGGCTTTTTTCCTTGAGGTAGTAGGCGGGGAAGGTGGCGCCTGAGACGCAGTACGGGCCACCCGACGCGACGAAGACATTGCCGAGGTCGGCCGTGCCCGCGCGTATAAGCTCTTCGCGCACGGCGCCGGGGAAACTTGAACGGTCGCCCTCTACTACGAGCACGAGGAGAGCGCCTCCCGACGGCGAGCCTTGCGGGGAGCCGGATGCGCAGGCTTCGGCCGCGCGTTCGATGAGGTAGCGGTGGCCGAGGGTAAACGGGTTGCAGTTGACGACGACGGCGCCCGCGGCGGATCCGCCGGGCAGGATGGCCTTGATGCCTTCGACCCAGGAACCGAAGGCGCGCTCGTCGCTCTCGAGGAGCATCACGCCTTCTTCCGGATTTGTCCGGGCCCGCTCGGCGTCTGGAATGACGGCCGCGAGCGCGTGGAAACCGAGGCTCTCGAATATCGACTTGTTCCTGGGCCGGGTATAGACGAAAAGCCTTTGGCGCTTCATGGCCCCGGCCTCGGCGATAAGCGTGGAAACCGCGCGCGCAGCGGCGCCTTGTCCCTCGAAGTCGGGCAGGACTCCGACGCACTTTATCACGTCGCCGGCGAGCGAGGCCGTGGCTATCGGCGCGTCGCCGTCGTAGACCACCGAGGAGATTTCCGCGTCGTCCTCGAAATCAAGGCCGAGCGGGGCCAGAAAAGTCCGAAGCATGTTCCGGTCTTCCGGTCCTATCGGGTTGATGATTCTGGTCCGCGCTCGAAACTCGTCCATCCGCCCCCCATGATCCGGGTCGCCCCGTATGGATGGCATGATGCATGTGTTCCTGAAAACGCGATGTCGGACGGTCTACGAAGTTTTCGTAAGCGGCGCAGGAAGCGTCGTATAGGCTTCTATCCTACAATATTCATACTATCAGCTTGTGCCGGTACGCGTATTGCGTCAGTTGGGCGTTGTTGGCGAGGTTCATCTTCTCGAGGATGCGGGCGCGATAGGTACTCACCGTCTTCACCGAAAGCTTGAGAACGCCGGCGGCTTCCCCGACTGTCGAGCCCCCGGCCAGCATCAGCATCACCTGGTGCTCCCGTTCAGACAACAGGAGGTGGGGCGGCCTGCCGTCTCCGCTTTTGATTCCCGACACCAGGACTCCGCTCGCGGCGGGGCTTACGTAGGTACCGCCAGAAGCCACGGCCCTTATCGCCTCGATCAACTCATCGGGCGCCCCGGACTTGTTCAGGCACCCCGACGCCCCGAGCCGGAACGCCCTGAGCGCGTACTGCTCCTCGGGCTGGATGCTCAGCATTAGCACCGGCGTGTCGGGAGCCATTTCCTTGATATCGCGCAGGACTTCCATGCCGTCCTTGCCGGGTATGGATATGTCGAGCACGACGACGTCGAAGCGGCCGTGCCTGACCGCCTCGATGGCCTGGAACCCGTCGGACGCCTCTTCCACGTTGCCGATATGTATCGATTCGACGAGGATCTGCCGGAGGCCCTTGCGGATAAGCGGGTGGTCGTCGACTATCAGGACCTTAAGCATGCCCGTCCCCCTTCGATCCGCGCCTGCGTTTTCCCGGGAGCCTGACTGGCACGTTCACCCTGACCCTCGTGCCCCGCCGCCCGAGTTCTTCAACCGGTGACTCTATCTCGAAGCTGCCGCCGTCATGCCGTGCACGTTCGCGCATGCCAAGGATGCCTATCGAAGCGGGCGAGCCCACGGCTGACTTTGGAAGGCCCTTCCCGTCGTCAAGGACTTCCAGCATCATGGTGCCGTCCGAAACGGCGAAGCGTACGTCGACTGTACGCGCGTCGGAATGCCTGCCGATGTTCGTCAGTATTTCCTGGAAGACGCGGAACATCGTAGTCGCGGAACCTTCGTCAATGTCGTCAGGCGCCGGATCGATAGTAGCACGGCATTCCATCGAAGAGCGCCGCCGGAAGTCCTCGAGTTGCCAGCGCAGCGCTTCGGAGAGGGACAGCGTGTCCAGCGCCCTGGGCCGGAGGCGCGTGGAGATGCTCTTGACCGAGTCAATTGCGGAATCGACCATCGATATCGCCTCTCCTACGCGGCTACCGAACGCATCGGGAGCGGGAGGGTGGCTTCTCAGCCACGACAGGTCCATCTTGGCGGCCGTCAGGAGCTGGCCGAGTTCGTCGTGCACCTCGCGCGCGGCTGTTTTCCGCTCTTCCTCGCGGGCGTCCTGGATGTGCATCGACAGCGTCCGCAGTTGCTCGGCGCGCCGCTCCAGGGCTTTCGTCCTCGAGCGGAACACCGCGTAGGCAGACGCGACTATCACTACCGCGAGGCTCGCCGCGAAGGGGGGCGTACGCCATAGCGGGGGCTTGACCACGATGCTGAGCACGGCGGCTTCCCGGTTCCAGATTCCTCCCGCGGTGGCTCCGGAAAGACGCAGCTCATACTCGCCGGGCGCCAGGCCCCCGAGTATGGCACGGTTCTGGGAGCCGAGTTCCATCTGTTCCGCCGGACCGCCCCAGAGGCTCGCGGACAGCCTGTTGCGTGGTGGGTCGACGAAGTCGAGCACGGCGAAGTCCAGCGTCAATGCGGCATCCTCAGGCCTGAGCACTATGACTCCCTTTTTAAGCGCCGCCCTGAACGAGCGTCTGCGCCTCGATGTGGCGGCGCTGTCCGCTTCCGGGTGCGCCACGATCGAAACGTCGGCTATCACCACCGGCGGGGGTGTATCCGGGTGCTCAAGGTGCTCGGGCCAGAACAGGTCAAGGCCTTCCGATCCGCCAAGCGCTATCCGTCCATCCGACAGCATCGCGTAGGAGTTTTGCCCGAAGCGGGCCTGGAACCCGTCTGCCGGTCCCCACGAGAGTATCCTCCCATCCTTCGCGTCCCATCGGGAGACACCCCGACCCGTCACTATCCACACGTCGCCGAGCGTGTCCTCCAAGGCACCGACTATATCGTCGCCCGCGAGCCCGTCTGCCATTCCGAGGTGCTCGAACCGTAGAGTGTACGGGTCGTCGATTACGCGGTCTATGCCCGAGCCGCCTGTTCCGACCCATAAGCGCCCGGACGAATCTTCCAGGAGGCAGGTCACCGATGAATCGGCGAGCGATCCCGGGTCGCTCTCGGGCTTGAGTCGAGCCAGGGCTTTGCTGGTCTGCCGATCCCACAGCGTGAGCCCGCCGTCCCACAAGCCAAGCCATAGACGGCCCTTCGAGTCCTCGAGCATAGCCCTGACCGAGTTTCCGCTTATGGAATATGGGTCGCCCTGCGTCGGCCGGTGGTGGACGAAGCTGCCCGAGGCGCGGTCGTACCGGTCGAGGCCGCCTCCCTCGAGCCCGACCCACAGGGTTCCCGAGCTGTCGAACAGGATGGCCCAGACCGTATCCCCGCCCAGCGAGCCGGGGTCGCGCGGATCCCTCGCGAAACGGACGAAGCGGCCGCTTGCTGGATCCAGGCGGGCCAAGCCGGTTCCGTCGGTGCCCACCCATATCGCGCCGCCAGGCTCCTCGGCAAGGCATATCACGCGGTCGCCGGGTAAGCTCGCTGCGTCTCCGGCGATATGGCCGAAGATCCTTATGGGTCGTCCGTCGCCGTCGGCCTTCACAAGCCCGCCGCCGTCGGTGCCGATCCATAACAATCCGGCGCTCGACTCGAGTATCTGCCTCGCCTCGAAAGGCGGGAGGCCTTCCTCCGACGCCATCCTTGTTATCACGCGGGAGCGGGGGTTGTAGGTCGAGGCGCCTCCGCCTCGGGTGCCCACCCACACGAGTCCCGAGCGGTCCACTAGAAGCGAGCGGACCGCATCGTGTCCAAGGCTGTCCGGTGAATCCGGCGCGGCGCGCAAGGATCTGACCCGCTTTCCATCGGCATCGAGCATGCGGACGCCGCGGTCCTCGGTCCCCACCCAGACGCGGCCGTGCAGGTCCCTCGCGAAGGCCCTGACGAGGAGCGTGCCGGAATCCTGTCCTAGGTCGACCTGCCGCGACGAGACGGCACCGCGGGCGAGCCTGCGCACGCCCCGGCCTTCGGTGCCTATGAGGAGGCTTCCGTCCTCGTCTTCCATTATTGCCCGCACGGTAACGCTGCCAGCTCCGGGAACCGGCTCGAAGGTATCGCGGGCCCTGTCATAGCGGGCGAGCCCCGCGGTCGTGCCGGCCCACAGCACACCTTCCGAGTCGCACAGCAGCGAGCGGACAGTGTCCGAGGGCAAGCCGTCGCCGGTTCGGTAGTGGCGGAAGGCGCCCCCCGCTATGTCGAGCCGGTCGATGCCCGCGTCGGCGGTGCCTACCCATATCCAGCCGTAGGGATCGTCGGCCACCGCGAACATCCTGTCGCTGCCCGGCGAGAGCGGGCTGCCCGGATCGTGGGAGTAGCGCCTGAAGGAATCCGAGTCGCGGGAGTAGCGGGCGAGGCCCCCGCCGTCGGTCGCTATCCAGAGCGTGCCCGCCAAGTCTTCGTGTATATCGAATATAAGGGATGACGGAAGGCTCTCGGGGTCGCCCGGTACCGGCTTGTAAACCACCACTCGCGAACCGTCGTAGCGGGACAGCCCGCTGAAAGTACCCAGCCACAGGTATCCTTGGCTGTCCTGGTGCATGCAATACACCGAATCCCCGGACAGTCCGGCTTGGGTGTCGAGCTGCCTGAAGTTGAAACGTTCCTCGGCAAGGCAGGGTTTGAGGATCGCCACGGCGGCGATGTACATCGCGATCGGAAGGCTGGCGCGTGCTCGAAGGTAGCCTGGACTGCGATGCGGCATGCGTCAATCCTACTTGCAGGCCGGCGTTCCCGTCAATGTAGATTAGTTCATCGAACCTTGCGCCTCCCCGAAAGCGCCAGTGATCGCGCAGGCGTAGC
>CAZKJA010000065.1:3016-13705 GCA_964552925.1 uncultured Treponemataceae bacterium | reverse complement strand
CCGCCGGACATCAGGTGCGCCGCGTCTATTATATCGCCGTCGGAAACCCTGACGCTGACCCAGGCCGTCCTCTCGACGAGCTGGCCGTTCTTTCTTACGATTATCAACGGGAACGACCAGCCTTTGGCCTTGAACAATTCCCTGACCGTCATCGAATTCCCGTCAAAACTTTCGGCGGCGCCATTCAGCGTAATCGTCATGTTCCTACTATATCACAGGGCAGAACGCGGCTTGTTGCCAAATTCCATTTCCGCCCCTATACTACCAGTCTCCGTGTGATATATCAGCAAGTTTTTAGGGGGCGCTGGACACTTTTTTAGGTAACCGTACTTCACACAACTACTATCGCATCACGATAAGCGACTTAAAAAGGAGGTCAACTACCGTGATTAAATACCTCAAGATGGACGATGCGAAATGCGTCGGCTGCATGGCTTGCGTATCCGCATGCTCCAAAGCCTACGCCAAGGAAGAGAATCCGGCCAAATCCAGGATACAGGTCCTCGGTCTCGGCAGCGGCCGCTACCATCTTGTCTCCTGCGACCAGGAATGCCGCAGATGCGTCGCCGAATGTCCCGTCCAGGCGATCACCGTCAATCCTCAGGGCGTAGTAATGATAGACAGGAAGCTGTGCGTCGGATGCCTCGCCTGCGTCGCCGTATGCCCGATCGACGCGATGCGCTTCTACCCTGCGGAGCTTACCCCGTTCAAATGCATAGCCTGCGGCATCTGCGTCAAATCCTGCCCGACGGGAGCGCTCGAGACCGCGCAGAAGGAAGACAGCCCAGCTTCCCGCCAACCGTTCGAGCTGGCCGCGCTCGTAAAGAAAGCAGCGGAGGAAAGCTGAGATGAGCCGTACATTCGACATGGAGGAATTCAAGCTGCTCTCCGAGACGCGATTCCAGATACGGCCGGTGCATCGCGGTTACGCGATGCGCACAATGCATCTCGATGTAGGAACCCGCGCAATGGCAGAGAAACCGGTCTCCGATGACATGAAGAAGCGCTTCACCGGGGGCAAGGGCTTCGGCCTGCGTCTCCTGTGGGACGCAACGAAGCCGACCACGAAATGGAACGATCCGGAGAACGAGATAGTCATAGCGATGGGCCCTGTCTGCGGCAACACCAACTACCCCGGTTCCGGCAAGAGTCTGGTCGTCAGCCTGTCGCCGATGACCGGCGTCCCCATCGATTCGAACGTAGGCGGCTACTTCGGCCCATACCTGAAGTTCGGCGGCTGGGACGCGCTCGAGGTGCAGGGCAAGTCCGACCGCGAGATAATTGTCTTCATAGACAACGTCGAGGGCTTGGTCCGCTTCTACGAGGCGCCGGATGGCCTGGGCGAGGACACGCATATCCTGGCCGAGGAGTTGACGCACGCCTTCGCCGCTCCGGCCTCCAAGGAATCCGACGCTCTGGCGGAACTTCAGGCGATCTCGGTCGTGTCGGCCGGACGCGGGGCGGACCACTCCCCGATGGGCCTCATGAACTTCAGCCTGTACGACAAGCGGCGGGGCGGCATCCGCGTCAAGCAGGCCGGACGCGGCGGCATCGGCACCGTGCTCCGCGACAAGAGGATACGTGCGCTTGTATGCCGGTACCGTGGCGTCACTATGAACTCGAACGACTCCGCCGACCCCGCCGCCGTCCAGCGCCTCGGGCTCAAGATGCACCGCGAGATAGTCCGCAACGACGACAAGCAGTGCAAGATGCGCAAGATAGGCACCGCCCACCTGATGGAAGTGATGAACGACTACGACCTCCTGCCGACGAAGAACCACAAGTACGGTCAGGATCCCAGGGGCCCCGAGGTCGCGAGCTGGGTATGGGAGAAGCTGTTCAGCCAGGGAGTCCCCGACGGCTGCTGGTTCGGCTGCACGCTCGCCTGCGCGCATGCAGTCGATCACTTCGAGCTGCAGACAGGCCCGTACAAGGGCACCGAGGTCTGCGTCGACGGCCCCGAGTACGAGACGGCCGCCGGCGTCGGTTCGAACCTGTACGTCTTCGACCCGCACGGCATACTCGAACTGAACTTCTACTGCGACACGTACGGCATCGACACAATAAGCTTCGGGACCATGACAAGTTTCCTGATGGAGTGCTGGGAGCATGGCATCATCGACGCGGGGCACACCGACGGCATCGATCTGTCCTGGGGCAACTGGAAAGGCGCGGCCCAGATCCTCCATGACCTGGCTGACGGCAAGCGCTTCGGCGTGCTGGCTGGCAAAGGCGTCAAATACCTCGCCGGGTATTTCGCCGGCGAATACGGCG
This sequence comes from uncultured Treponemataceae bacterium, assembly GCA_964552925.1. Classification (GTDB taxonomy): domain Bacteria; phylum Spirochaetota; class Spirochaetia; order Treponematales; family UBA12059; genus SZUA-370. The sequence continues at coordinate 11,431 of CAZKJA010000065.1, read as the reverse complement.
CGGACGCGCAGTTCATGAAGGATATTGCCCTCCACGGCAAGGGCCTCGAGCAGTCGCAATACATCAGCAAGGAATCGCTCGCCCAGCAGGGTGGCTACTACCTTACCAACAAGGGGCCGCAACACGACGAGGCCTGGCTCATCTTCATGGACATGGTGAACAACCGCATCCCGAGCTTCGAGAACAAGGCAGAGGCGCTCCATTACTTCCCGATGTTCCGCACCTGGTTCGGACTTCAGGGGCTGTGCAAGCTGCCCTGGAACGACATCGAGCCGGCGGACAACGCCAAGTGGGAAGAGCCGAACAAGGTGCCCGAGCACGTCCTGAACTACGTGGCCCTGTACAAGGCAATCACCGGAGAGGAACTCGACTGGGACGGCCTCATACGCCAGTCGGAGCGCGTCTACAATTTCCAACGCGTCTTCAACCTGCGCCAGGGCCACGGCCTCCGAGCGGATGACTACCCGCCATACCGTGCGATGGGTCCCGTGCTCGAGGATGAATACCAGGCCCGCGCCGAACGCTACGACAAGCAGATGAAGGAAAAGATAGGCGTCGATCCCGCCGGCAAGTCGCTTGCCGAAAAAGTGGCGATAACCCGAGAATTCCGGATGGCCCAGTACGACTCGCTTATCGACGCGGTCTTCAAGCGGCGCGGGTGGAGTTCCCAGGGCGTCCCGACGCCGGAACACCTCAAAGACATAGGTATGGACCTGCCCGAGGTGCTAGAGGTGGTGAAGTTGCACCTGTAGCGGCTAGCCGGCGGATTTGTCGGCGAACAGCTTGTGCGGGTCTACGCTGAGTCCAGCAAAAATCTTCGAGGGCACCAGGCCGCGCGGGGTCAACGGCTCGTACAGGTCGCCCCGGTCGTCGAATTTTCCGGCGGTGGAGAGCGAGTATACGCATATCCACTTGCCCTTGGGATCGACGACCCAGTACTCGCGGACGCCGGCGCGTTCGTAGCGGCGCCACTTGTTGTTCTGGTCCCATTTCGAGGTGGACGGCGACAGTATCTCGATGACGAGGTCGGGCGCGCCGCGGCCGTACTTCTCCAGCACTCTGCGGTTGTCGCAGAATACCATCAGGTCAGGCTGGACCACCGTGTCCACATCGTCGTCGGACTCGCCACCCTCAGGGAAGAGCACATCGAACGGGGCGAACAGCACCTCGCAGGGCTTGTCGTCGAAATAGTCGGCGAATATGCGAATCAGCTTTAGCAGCACTCTCTGGTGCGCCGCGCTCGGGGCGGCCATCGCCATCGCTTCGCCGTCGATGAGTTCCCATCGTTCGTCGTCCGGCCAGCTCGCGTAATCCCGGTACGTAAAATGCTCTTCGGTTTTCAAGGCCGGATCTCCCATCGCGCGTGCTCCTTCCAGTATACATCATCTGGATGGACGACGCGACAGGAAGCACAGACGCGCGCGGGTACTTAGAGTTCTTCCACTTCCTCGGCATCCTCGTAGTCGTCATCCGACGCGGCGCCGGCTAGCGGAGGATCCTGAGACGCGGGTGGAAGCTTCGATCCCGGTCCGGCCCCCGGAGCGGCGAGGCTTCCCAGCGAGAGGGTGCGCAGGATTTCATCGACAATAGCCCTGAGCTTGCTGCTTCCGCTGTCAATGGAGCAGCCGAGCCTGTATCCCTCGAGGTCCTTCTCGGAACGCCGCACGATCACCTTGAGGGTAAGCCGCCTCTCGCCTTCGGAACTGATAGGCAGGGCGATGACGAGATCGAGCGCGGAACCCGCCGGGTAATCGACGGACGAAAGCAGTTGCAGCCCCGAACGCGAAAGGTCGCCGAGATGCCCCAGGGGCTCGCCTTCGTCATTGAATACCTCGAGATTGTACAGCAGGTCCTCGCGCCGTTCCTTTCGGCCGAACTTGCGTTGGCTCGCCTCCGGATCGGTCCTGTAGCGGCGCAGTATCCGGTTCCTTTCGGCGCCGCCTGCCTTGAGGTAGCTCGCGAGCTGGGCAAGAAGCCTCGCCGATCGCTTTGAATCCGTCGCGTATGTCTCGGATTCCCTTGTCGATGCGACGATAGTCGCGTAATCCGCCGCGCTGTTTTTGTAATCCTCCGCGAAACCCTCGAGCGTCCCGGCCGTCTTTTCCGCGAATGAGGCGGCGTTCGAGGCGCCGTCGATCTGCTCGGAAAAAATACCGTCGAAGCGGTCGATCTGCTTCTCGATTTCGAGTACGTCGTTTCCTATCCCGTTGAAGGTTTCCCGCGTCTTCGACAGGAAGCGGTTGAGCTTGGCGGCGGAAGCCGAGACCGAGGCGACCATCGCGGTCGATTCATCAATACCCGATTTCACAGAGCCGAGCACGCGGTCTACCTCCTCCAGCGCGATCCTGCTTGAGGCGGACAGCTTCCTGACCTCCTGCGCTATCACCGCGAAGCCCGCGCCACGCTCGCCCGCCCGTGCCGCCTCGATGGAGGCGTTGGTGGCGAGGATGTGCGTGCGTTCGACTATATCCGCTATGGTGCGGATGCTTTCCCCTATGCTCTTGGCCTCTTCCGATTCGCGCTGGGTGGTGCGGTTGAGGCTCTGGAGCCCCCGCTCGAGTTCCATGGCCGCGGAGCCGGTGATCTCGACCTCCTCGACACCGGCTTTGGCGTTCCGGGCGGTTGTGCGCGTTCGTTCCATTATCGAGGTGAGATCCTGTTTCGATGAAAGCGCGCGCTCCCTGAGGACGTTCGAGGAGGCGGCGTTTCCGTTGACAGTATCCTTCAAGCCCGCGAGTTTCCCGCTCGTTGTCGTCATTGTATCAAAAAAATAAGCGGTACGCTCCCGCAGCGTTCCTAGCATCTCGAGTTGCCGCGAGGATTGCCCGGCGAGGTTTTGAGCGGAAAAAAGTATGTCGGAGGAGAACAGATCGAACTTTTTCGCGGAACGCTGGAGGGCTACGAGGTCGTCGTTGAAGGTGCAGAACAGGCGCGCGATCGCGCTGGCCGGAGTTGCGGCGTCGTCGCAGGCGCAGATCCCCAGCAACGCGACGAGGTCGAGTTCCTCGTCGCCTTTGGATCCGGCCGCGTCTGCGATCGCCTTGAGCGATCCAAGGGTCTGCCGAGTCTTGGTCAAACTGATCAGGCCCAAGAAAACCGAAACCGTATAGATGACGAGTATAAGGATTGAAGCGAACGGGGGTGATATTCCTGCGACCAGGAGCGCGGCGAGCACGGTGCCGGCCGCCGCAAGGAGCAAGGAAATGATCCCGAAAGCGATTATGGAACGATCAGCTTCGAGCTTGCATGTATTCATATATGACAAGAGTAGACTTCTTGCGCTTCCGGCGCAATAAGCCTCAGCGGTCTATCTTGTTCCAGTCTATCGTGTAGCCGATCCGGGAGGCGACCGACTCCACGCTGTCATCAGTGTGGTGCAACATGCCCGCGGCCTCGACCGTCAGGCTGCTCTCCTTAGCCACGAACAGTCTGGCGACGTGGTGGGCCGCCGCCAGGTTCTCTTCATGGTTGCCCTTGGCGTCGATTGTCCTCACCTCGCCGTTGCAGGCACAGACGTACGTCGACTCCGCGTCGACCCAGACGCAGAACGAGGTTCCTCGGACACCCATCGCGGCTTGAGTCGTCTGTATTCTGAAGGAATCTCCCTGGGCAATCTTTTCGAGCTTTTTGAGCACCGAGGTCACGCCACCGCGTTCAACCCGCACTTCCGGGGTCAGGCTGGAAAGGTCGATGTCGACGATCGCGTTCTGCGCGATACCCAGGGCGTTGCCCCCGTCGAATACGATATCCAGCCGCGCGCCTTTCCCTGTACGGACGACGAATTTCGAGGGCAGGGCGTCACCGAAATCGACCGCCTTGCCGTTGACCAGCGCTTCTCCTTCTACGAAGGCGACGGTAACCTTGCGAACCCTCGGGGGCGCCGCGCTTTCCGGCGGGACTACGGTGGATTCCTCCGCCGCGCCGTTCGCATGCGAGGACAAGACGACAATGGTCAACAGGACCAATGCCGCGTACGCGATTCTTGTAAGCTTCATATATACAATTTCGCCAACAAATTTGCTTCTGTCAATGCATTATTAAAATAATCATAAATAATACGATGATCCGGAATTGCTTGGGCTCTTCAGGAAGGCTTCGCGTAACCGGCTAGAGCGGTCGCGAGAGCCAGTCGCCAAGGGCCGATGCCATCGCGCACCGCTGGATGCACCCGGTTGGTCAACGCGATGAGCGCGATCCCTGAACCAGGAGTATACCGGAGCGAGGTGCCGGTGAAGCCCGTGTGATGCGCGGTGCCGTCCCCGTCGAGGAGCCAGCCGAGCCCTCGCGCGATGGAGCCCGGGGGAGTCTGCCTACCGAAGGCTTCGAGGCGGAGCCTGGGGTGTATCATGCCGCACTCGTCCCAGAAGGCGCAGTAACGGAGCAGGTCGCCCGCTGTGGAAAAAAGTCCCGCGTGTCCGCTGACGCCGCCCAGTCCGTAGTGGCAGTTGGCGTCGTGCGCCTCGCCTTCGATGACCCTGTCGCGCCAGGGAAGGCTCTCCAGATCCGCGGGTTCCAGCGGGTAGCTCGGTCCGAAGCCGCCGATGACAGACCTGCGCTCCGCGTACGCCAGGGCCATCCCCCGCTCGAATAGGTTGCCGTGTTCCGTCGGCGCGAATGTCTTTCCCTTAAGCATTGGGTTGATGCCAGGCAGGTACCCGCTTGTCGCCATGCCCAACGGTCCGAAGACGTGCCTCCTGGCGAGCGTCGCCAGGTCTTCGTCCCAGGCTCGTTCAAGTATCCAGCCGAGCAGCATGAACCCGAGGTCGCTGTATTCGACGGCCGTTCCGGAGGCGTACGACGGGTTCTCGTCGGCGATCGCGGACAGGTAGGCTTCCTTGCCGCGCAATCGGACGAAGTAGGGCCTCCAGGCGGGGAGCCCGGAGCTGTGCGACAGAAGGTTCCTGATCGTGATGGCGTGGTTCCAGGTACGCCCGGCTCCCGTTTTCAGCTCGGGCAGGTAGCCGTCAGCGCTGTCGTCGAGCGAGAGGCGGCCAGCCGCGACGGCGAGCATGACGAGCGGCAGGGTTGACACTACCTTTGTCAGCGAGGCCAGGTCGTACACGGTATCGATGGTCACAGCCTCGGTGGCCGATTCCGTCCCCAGCCAGCGAAGCGCGCCCCGGGCAACAAGCGCCGTCCCATTCCCGTCGCGCCACGCCGCGACGCCGCCAGGGAAGATGCCATCGCGTATACCGTTTTCGAGCGATTCGCCGAGGATGCGGCCAATCGCATCCTTTCCGGCAGTACCTGTTTCCATGTTCTGTACTATACGATATACCGGCTGGCGCGAAAATGCCTGTGGGGGAAATTTCAAAAGTTGGGAACTATGGGGGGAAATTTCAAAAGTTGGGAACTTTTGAAATTGCTTGCAGTTGCGACAGAGTACTGATAAAAAAGCTTCTTTGATTGTTTCCTTCCCGATTCGTGTTAAAATCATTCGTGTGCGCTCCGTATGGAGGCATATATACACTCGCCATTGTGGGGTGACCATGCGTTTTATTTTGATGATGCTGGCTGTGGCCTGCATTTCGGGCGGCCCGGTGAGGGCGCAGGATTCTGCGGGGGATGCCGACGAGGACTACGTCCTTCAGAAGGCCAGGGAAAAGTACGCAAATTCTACCTATAATACCGCTGCAGAAGAGGGTGATGGGGAAGCGGAGTCCGCCTCCATCGAGATCGGCGGTTCCGTCGGTACAGCCAAGCGATACAGGTATCATCCCTTGGTCATAAGCTTCGTACCGGGGGTTTCCTATCCGTTTGGCACCTGGAGCACCTCGCTGTCGGCGGCGCCTATCGGCGCAATCACCGGATCTGTACATGGCGCGCAAGGCGCGGGCGTGTTCAACTTGGCCGACGGCGACGTCTCGGGGATCCAGGCCGCCGGGGTGTTCAACATGACCGCCGGCGAAGCCAGGGGCGTGCAGACGGCCGGAGTGTTCAACATGGTTGCCGGCGAAGCCAGGGGTGTGCAGACGGCCGGGGTGTTCAACATGGCCGCCGGCGAAGTCAGGGGCGTGCAGGCCGCCGGTGTGTTCAACATGGCAGGTCGCGTGGACGGGGTGCAGGCGGCTGGCGTGTTCAATGTAGCCGGTTCGGTCCAGGGCATCCAGGTTGCCGGAGTCCTGAACGTCGCCGAGGAAGTCAATGGCTCTATGGTCGGAGTGATCAACATCGCTGAAACGCTCGACGGCGTCGCGATAGGCCTCGTGAACATAATCGGGAATGGAATCCACGAGCTTGGCGTGGATTATCAGTTCGATAGCGGCATGGCTTACGCTGGTTACCGTTCCGGCACCCCTTTCCTGTACTTGGTCGCATACACAGGCATGACTTTGGGTGATATCGGATCGACTCCGGATGGAGCGAGTTTCGGCGCGGGTCTGGGGCATCGTTTCCAATCGCGCAGGATGACGGCGGATATAGAGTTTTGCGCGGAGACGCCGTTCGATACCGAAGCGCTCGTTTCGCTCGGACAGGCTATCCGCGACGAAGACCCTTCAGCGTTCACGGAACTGGCCACATGGAACTCGACCTTCGCGAGCATAAGGGCTACCCTGGCCTTCGGCAGGCGCCGGGGTTTCGGCCCGTATATCGGGATCAAGGCTGATATCGAATCGGCGGGTTCGGCGCGCGTGCCGTCGGTCCTGAGGAGCTCTTTCGGGACGGGAGAATCCTACTCGTTGCCTTTGTTCGATTTCGACCTCGTGCTATGGCCCAAGCTGCTCCTGGGGATAAGGTTCTGACAATTACCCTGTGGGACGCTCGACGACGCCGACTCGAAATCATCATGCCGGCACGGTATACTTGCTAAGAAGTCCATCCGGATTCGGTTTTGCGCCGAACCCGACGGCACAAGGAGATACTACATGAAGCGGCTGACCATGTTCCTGGCGGCGATCTTGATGGCGACCCAAGCCTTTGCGGCGACAGCGGTGCCGTTCGGCACTATCGATTACGTAGAAGGCAATGCCATTGTGGTGCGTTCGGGGAAATCGCTCGGCGAGGCGAATATCGGCGACGACGTTCTGCCTGACGACATGATCAAGACGGCGGCGGACGGTCTCGTGATAATCGCCTTGGACAAGAGCACGGGTATGCGCGGCACTTTGACGATCAAGTCGCGGTCTGTCGCATACATCAGGCTCAAGCCCGATGCCGCCGGCCCCAAGAGCACAATTGAGTTGATAGCGGGACAAATCGGCTCCAAGCTGGCAAAGATTTCCGGCTCGCCCAGCATGCAGGTGTCGACCGATTCCGTAGCCATGGGCGTGCGCGGCACCGAGTTCACCATCGCCACCTCGGTCAACGGTTCGGTCCTTGTCGTATGCACGACGGGCGAGGTCGCGTGTTCCGATGGCGGCGAACCTGTGCCGGTACCGGCAGGCAAGGCCATGGAAAAGAAGGGCGCCGAGCGGCTGCGCTTCATACCGGTTGCAATCTCGTCGCCCGAGGAGTTTGAAAAGAGCTGGCTCACCGACGAGATCGAGACCTTCAAGGCTGACGCTCCGCGCGCCCTCGCGGATTATGAACGCCGCTATTCCGACCTTCACGCACGTTTCGCGGTAGCCTTCGAACCCCTGCAGCGCAGTGAAATCCTGTCCAAGTGGATACGAGAGGACTCGGCGGGACTCGTTCCCAGAGCCAACGACCCGATAACGATGAAGGAGAAGAAAGCCATAATGGCTGATATCCTGACGATCAGGAAAATCCTCTTCATCTTCGAGCGCATCTATTATAGAATCAACCAGCTTGACCAGATCGTGATGGGAACCCCGCTCGAGCGGATCGAACTTCGCAAAGGCGTAACAGCGGGCGATTTCATACGGAGGGTACGTACCGACGCGAGCGTCCTCGAGAGGCGCGTATTCCTGTTCCGGTACGCGGAAAAACTATATGAATTGCGCAACGCAGGCGGCGCGGGTCTTCCGGGTATGGACTCAGGCGACGATTTCTTCGACTCATCCGACGACTGGGACTTTTAGCGGGGTTAGCCTCGCGTTCCCGTCGCGCAGGTGCGAACGCGAGGTTGCGATGACATTCGATATGACTGCTTTCTCCTGCTTCTGCCCGACCAGATTGCTGTTCGGCGCCGGCTCGACCGGTACCGCAGGGACGCGGGTTTCCGCGCTCGGGTTCCGCTCCGCGCTCTTGGTGACGGGATCCGGGGCTACAAGGAATTCGGCGGGCTTCGCGGCGCTCGCGGCGGGCCTGGACGCCGCCGGAATCTCGTACTCGGTATTCGACCGGGTGCCTTCCGACCCATCCGCCGAAGTCGTAGCGGCCGCGGCTGCCGCCATCCTGGAAGGCCGCCACGAGGCGGTCGTAGCGTACGGCGGCGGCAGCCCGATAGACTGCGCAAAAAGCGCCGCGCTTGTCGCGGCCTCTACACTTTCTTCCTTCTTTTCTGTATCTGTA
>CAZKJA010000065.1:0-3006 GCA_964552925.1 uncultured Treponemataceae bacterium | reverse complement strand
CTTGTCGCGGCCAACGGATTCCCCATGCTGGAGATGGTATATGGCCGCGTGAAGCCCGCCAGGCCGGCACTGCCGCTTATAGTCGTGCCGACGACTGCCGGAACCGGCAGCGAGATGAGCAACGCGGCAGTGACCACCGACAGGGCGACAGGCAGGAAGCTCGGTTTTTCGAACGATTCGCTCTTCCCAAGACTGGCGATTATCGATCCGGAAAACCATATGACTATGCCGCCCGGCGTCACCGCCGCCACCGGCATGGATGCCCTTACCCACGTCGTGGAATCGTATCTTTCCCTCGACGCGAACACTGTGTGCGACGCCATCGACCTCCACGCCGTCAGCCTGATAGGAAAGGCGCTCCCCGAGGCGTACGAAAACGGGACTGATCTGGCGGCGCGTTCCGCGATGGCGATCGCTAGCTCCACCGCCGGCATCGCGTTCTCGCAGACTGGGCTGGGCATGGTCCACGGCTTCGCGCACCCCGTCGGCGCCAAATTCGGTATAGCGCACGGTACGGCCAACGCTGTCATCCTGCCATACGTGCTGGCCGCGCTTTCCACGCATGTGGCGCCGCGCCTCCGCGATATCGCGGCCGCCTTGGGCGCGTGTCCCCCCGAGGCTTCGCCGCAGAAAGGCGCCAGGGCGCTTGTAACTACGGTGGTCGAGCTCAAAACGAGGCTCGGCGTCGCCGCGAGCCTGTCCGGCGTGGGGATCGCCCTTGCCGACGCTCCCGCCCTGCTCGCCGATGCCCTGACCTACAGGAGGCGTCCGAGGAGTCCAAGGGCGTTCACCGACGACGAACTCAGGCGACTCCTCGACGCCGCGATAAGCGGCGACATGAAGGCGGCCCTGGCTCTCTGACGCCCGGTACGCGCCGCCCCGTCACGGGACAACGCGCAGGCTGGAACCGGTACTCGACTTGAGCACCTCGATCCTCGCCGGCACGCGGCTACGGAGCTCGGCGACGTGCGAGACGATGCCGATGACACGGTCGCCGCGCACGCGGTCGAGTGCCGTCATCGCCCGGTCGAGCGTCTCGTCGTCGAGCGAGCCGAAGCCCTCGTCGATGAATATCGAATCGAGGGATATCCCCCCGGCCCGCGCGACTATGACATCGGACAGGCCGAGCGCCAGCGATATCGACGCCAAAAACTTTTCTCCGCCGGAGAGGCTCGAGGCCGGGCGCGCCACACCGGTGAAGGCATCGAGCACTTCAAGGTCCAGCCCGACGCGGCCCCTGCCCGCTATTCTGCCCTCGGTGACGCGCATGTCGTAGCGGCTGTCCGACATCTCCCTAAGTCGTAGCGAGGCGTGTCCCACGACGGCCGCGAAATACGACGCGAGCGCGAAGTTCTTGAACGACAGGCGCCTGCCGTCGGTGTCGCCGTTGAGTAGCTTGGCCATGGCGACCACGGCCTCGCCGCGTTCCCGCCTTAGCGCGCGTTCGGCGCGTTCGGCTTCGAGGGCGGCGATTGCCGCGGAAAGTTCGCGCTCGGTCCGGACGGCCTCGTCGAGGGCCGATCTCGTGGTCGCGTAGAGCCTGTCCGCTTCGTCGCGTGCTGCTTTGCACGCGGCTTCGTCGAGTCGCGCCAAGCCGTCGACAGCGCGTTCGGCCGAGGCCAGCCGCGCGCCCGCGGACGACTCCGCCTCGGCACGCTCCCTGGCCGAGCGCCTGGCCTCTGTAAGGTCGCTGTTCGTCATCACTGCCGACAACCAAGATTCCTCGCAATCGAAACCTGCGTCGGCCAACGCCTTCGCCATCGCGGCCCTGGAGCCGTCGAGAGCCGAGACCGCGCGTTCAAGGCGGCGATGTGCCTCGACCGCCCGCGCGGCGGCGGCGCCCCTGTCCCGTTCCCAGGACAGTATCATCGATTCCCGGCTCGCCTTGTCGGCGAGGGCGGTATTTTTCCTGTCATCGAGCGCTGCAACGAGCGGCGCAGGGTCAGAACCGCCTGAGCCGCCGCTGGCTTCGCGTGCGGAAGCCTCGACGGCCGCGAACTCCAACCGTGCGCTCGATTCGGCGGCGGTAGCCTGATCGAGGAGTCCTCGAAGGCCGTCGACCGTGATCCGCTCGGTTGCGGCGGACTTCAGCCTGCCGGACTCGGCCGCGATCGCCTTGTCGGCGAGCGCCATGCGGGCTTCGGCCGCGTCCAGGCCCGATACCGCGGCCTCGCTCGAAGGCGCCTCAGCCACGGCAGCGAGGCTTTCTTCCCTTTCCGCAACCATCCTGTCCAGCTCGGCGAGCCGGGCGGCTGAGGCTGCCGCGTCCCGATCCGCCGTCCGCGCCGCCGACTTCGCGTTTTCCAGCGTCAGTTCAAGCGCTTCCAAGCCTTCCAGGCCGGCTTCGGTTTCGGAGCCGGCGGGATATGGATGATCGACAGCGCCGCAGACGGGGCAGCCCTGACCCGGGACTAGTTTCCTGGCCAATTGAAGCGCCAGCGTGCGCGAATGGGCTTCATCGGCCTGGGCCTCCGCGGTTTCCAGATCCCCGGCGGCCGCGACTTGCTTGTTGGCGGCCTCCGCCGCGCGGGCACGCTCCGTTTCGAGGCGTTCCCTCAAGCCCGCGAGCTCCTGCATGCGACTTTCCGAATCCCGGGCCCGCCTCACGAGCTCGCGGGCGATTTCCATCGCTTCGGCTGCGGCGGCCCGTTCCGCGTTGAGCGCATCGGCATCGGCGGTGATGCTCTCGAGGGCCGCGAGCGAAGCCGAGGCCTCCGCGAAGCGCTCGGTTGCCTGCGCCCTGGCCGACTCCGCCGCGGCAAGGCGGAGTCGGGATTCGGACAGCCTCGCACGCGCCGCCGAAGCGCGCTCCCAGGCGCTTACCTGGGCGGACAAGCGCCCGGCCTCGTTGTCCATGGCGGCAAGCGAAGCGACGAGCCCGGCCAGGCTGGAACGCGCGGCTTCGACCTGGGGCAGACGCGAATCCAGGACGGCCAAGGCCTCGTCGTCGGCTCTCGCGGCGTGCCCCGCCTCGGCGTGTTCCGCGCCGGCGCGCCGCGCCGTGTC
>CAZKJA010000064.1:0-13834 GCA_964552925.1 uncultured Treponemataceae bacterium | reverse complement strand
CTTCGCGAGCGCGGCCAGAGAGGCATCAAGATCATCATAGCTCTCGAAATGCCGTATCAAGGCTCGCGAGCCGGCATTCCTGGCGGAGTCGTAGGCGACGCGCATCTCGTCTCCGTAGAACAAGATAGCGGCGGCCTTTGAAGCCGCGGCCAGCGTACCGACGCGAGCGTGGGCGGCTTCGCTTTCCTCCCCCAACTCCTTCATCGAACCGAGCACGTATACGCGCCTCTGGTCCGTCTCGAGCGAATCGCAGAAGGACAACGCGGCGGCGACGCTCTCCTCGTTGGCGTTGTAGCAATCGTCGACGACAGTGTATTCGCCATGGACGACAGCCGTCCTGCCAGGAAGCGGGGAGACGGATTCGAGTCCGCGGGTCACGTCGACCGCGTTCGCGCCGTACAACGAAGCCATGCGCATCGCCCCGAGGGCATTGAGCAGGTTGTGTGAACCAGGAAGGCGAAGGTGGGCGTCGAGACCCATGTACCGGACGCTCCAGCCATCGAGCCCGAGGTCGCGGGCGCCTTCGAAGCCGTCGGTCGTGCGCGGTCCGTAGCTGTACGCCTTGCCTTGGACCCCGGACATCAGCGTCTCTCGGAAATCGTCGTCTTCCCATACGACGAGGACCTGGTCGCCCGTGAAGCGGGAGGCGATCTTCCTTTTTTCCAGGGCGATTGCCTGCCTCGTCCCGCCGAGCACCCCGATATGCGCCGTACCGACATTGGTCACCAAGGCGTAATCGGGTTCAAAAATTCGCGCAAGCACATCCATCTCGCCGGGGCGGTTTATCCCCATCTCGAATACCGCGACGGTATGACCAGGGCGTATATGGAAGATTGAAGCAGGAAGGCCGATGTCCGAATTCAGGTTGCCGGGATTTTTTACCATTGTATTTGATTCGCCGAGCATCGCGGCCAGCAATTCCTTGGCCGTCGTCTTGCCCGATGATCCGGTGACGCCGAACCTGGTCAAGGCGGGAAACCGCGAGCGCCACGCCAGGGCCGCTTCCTGCAGGGCCGCGAGCGGATCGGAAACGACTATGACGACCGCCTTGGAACCGGAGAAGGCAGCCCTGCCATGGCCGTCCCACCAGGCGGAAGAAACGAGCACGGAACCCGCGCCAGCATCGGAAGCCTTTCGGGCATATCCATGCCCGTCTGTCCGTTCGCCGACAAGCGCGACGAAGAGGGCTCCCGGCCCGGCATTCCGCGAATCGGTCTCGACGCGTTCTACCTGCGCATCGAATCCGTTCACTATAGCGCCGCCGCAGGCGTCAGCAAACCATCGCGCGCTACAGGTTCCGCTCACTTGAGCCATCCGGTTTCTCCAACCCAGGCCCTACCCGGATACGCATTGTGTTCCTGGGGTTCACCATACGATACCCCTCGACGCCCGCCATCGACCCATCGATCCTTGAACGCGACTTGGCGATTGCTATATCGGCCAGCAAGCGCCTGTTTTCCTCGATCCAATCGGCCTGGACAGACTCCAGCCGACGCAAGTCCACGACTATCGCATGATACCTCGCCCCTTGGGCCGTTGCCGCGAACAGCAAAAGCGGAATGGATACTATCATTGCTGCAAAGAGTATTCGCTTCACCGTATGGCCTTCCATGGCAGAAAAGACTCATCGCAGCCCCCCGGTCGCCTTTGCGACCCTGAGCCGCGCGCTCCTGGACGCCGGATTGGCCGAGACTTCGTCATCGGTCGGCTCCACCGGCTTCCTTGTCAGTACGACGAGATATCGTTCCGCCTCTCCTACTCCTATCGGCGAATCCATGCCTTCCATGAAGCCAACCCCAGTCGAGGGATACTTCGTGCCGGCCCGCCTGGCGCTTCTGGCGCGGAAAGCGAGCTTCACGATCCTGTCTTCGAGCGAATGGAAGCTGATGCACCCGATCATACCACCCGGAGCCAGGCAGTCGATGGCCGCGGAGAGTCCACGCTCGATTCTGCCGAGCTCGTCGTTCACCGCTATCCTGAGCGCCTGGAACGTCCTTGTCGCCGCGTGCGTGCGCCCGTACCGGAGCTGCGGCGGCACCGTCCCGCGGACTATATCCGCGAGACGGGCCGTCGACTCTATCCGGGCAGCGCGACGCTCCCTGACCACGGCCCTGGCGATCCTGCGGGCGAACGGCTCTTCGCCGTATTCGGCGAGTATCCTGCCGAGCTCCCGCTCATCCAGATCGTTGACCAAGTCGGCGGCGGACCTCCCAGTTGAAGGATTCAGCCTCATGTCGAGGGCTTCGTCTCCCTGAAGACTGAATCCCCGCCCCGACTCGCGGAAATGGAACATCGACACGCCAAAATCAAAAAGCACCAGGCCGGGGCGCTCCCCGGAACCGCCTGCGGCCAGCTTTTCGGCGTATGACATGAAGAATGTGTCAAAAAAATCGTTGACGAGTGTAATCCGGTCGTTGTAAGGGGTCAGCCTGGCCCTGGCGATCGCCTGGACCTCGGAGTCGGCGTCGACCCCTATCAGCCTCAGCTCGGGGTGTAAAGCGAGGAAGGCGCATGCGTGCCCCGCGAGTCCGAGCGTACCGTCTATCATGAGGCAATCCGGGGCAGAGGGGACGAGCATTTCAAGCGTCTCCGCAAGGAGGACCGGTACATGGCCGAAGCTCGCCTTGATGTCTGTCATAGGTTTTGTATGTCCAAAGACTCGGAAGCGGCCGCGAACTCGGCTTCCGTAGCCTCGATCCAGGCCTTGTATGAATCGGCATCCCAGATTTCCAGCCGCTTGGTTATCCCGAGGACGACGCAGTCCTTGCTCAATCCGGCGTACTCGCGCAGCGACTGGGGTATGGCGATCCTTCCCGCCTTGTCGATTTCGACCTCCTGCGCCGGGGCGATGATCCTGCGCTGGATGATCCGGGCTTGCTGGTGGAAAAGGCTCGTGGAGGCGAACAGTTGTTCGGAAAGCGCGTTCCAGCGTTCAGGAGTGAACAGCCACAGGCACGCATCGACACCCTGGGTGACGACAAGGACATTCCCAGGCAAACCGGTTCGCAGTTTTACCGGCAGGGAGAGCCTTCCTTTGTCGTCGAGGGTGTTCCTGAACTCGCCTGTTACCAATTCCATTCCACTGATTCCCTTTTTCTCCCACTTTTTCCCACAATTCTCCTATATACTACTGCGCAAACGGATAATGTCAACGAAATCAGGGTTGCTTGTTTACTGGACAGAATTATTTTTAGCGAATATTACTACACGTTCGTATAGTATCCATGTGGGGTGGAAACGATTGTCGGGCAAAACGAAGGGTATAGGCAGTAATTATTTATACCGATAGGAGCTTGTCCGCGCGTTCAACGTAAACTAGAATCCGGGTATGACCACAGAAACCCGTTGGCTGGTCTATCCGGATGGCGACCGTCAGGAAACCGGCAGGATACTGCAAGTCGACGAAATGATAGACATGAACGGCAACCCTCTCTCGCTGCCCTTGCCTCACTCCCGCGTAATCGTGTACAGGGTATGGAAAATAAGGCGGGCGGAGGAACGGGGAGAACTCGACATACTTCATTACCTGGAATTGGTACCGGAGAGGGAACTGCGGACGCTGCTTTGATTCCCGTCCCGCCTACTCCGGAAATACGTACAAGTCCTGGAGGCGATGGACGGCCTGCATGGAGAATTGGCAGACGGTTTTTTCTTCCGAGACAGCCTCGAGTTCCAGAAAATGCGATAGTTCCTCGAAGCCCTTCGGATGGGAACTCACGACGAAGGAGAACCGCCTTCTTTCCCCGATTTTCGACGCCGATACCGGGTATGGCCAGAACGTGAAGGTGCCGGTCGTGTTCATGACCAAGGCGTAGGGATTGGCCCAATTGTCATCCATCATCCTGACAAGTCCCGAGTCGTCGAGAAGGGAAACCACTGTGTCCTTGATCGGTTCGAAGTTCGAGCCGTTGAAAAGCCTGCCCATTATCGGGCGGATATTGAACGCCGGGCCTGCCGGGATTTCGTTGCAGGAACCCTGGGCGATCTGATCGTGGTTGGGTCTGGGAGTCGAGTTGATCTTCGCCCATCCTTCCTTCGCCAAAGAGGCAACATCGGCTCCCCGTTGAAGTTTCTCGCCGTAATCGAGTTCGGCGTACGCCACGCCGCGTCCCGACAGCACATATTCCGGCTTGAGCCTGTTGAGCACGAAGCACGACACATCCATCCGGCATTGCTTGCAGGTGCACCACGACTTGGTCGCCCCCTGCTCTGCGGCGTCAAACAGTTCGTCTACCGTCTGTACGACGAGATCCTCCATCAGGTTATGGATGTCCATGCTTATTCCTCCCCGGGGGCGTTACAGCCCGAACGATGCCCATACACAAGTGTATCGATTTTGGCAGGTTCCGCAAGCTCCTGCCTCGACCTCGAACCGCCGGTCGCCTCAATGCGCGCCGAAAAGCTCCGCGGAAGCCTTGGCTACTTTCCCTGTCAATCCGGCTTCGGAGTACACCCTGAGCACCCTGAGCGAGCGCGTGAAGGAATCGACCAGACCGGGTTTGAATACCGTCGACCAGGCGGTGAAGCTCGCGTTCGTGCCTATGACGGGTAGGTCCGACTCGAACGATATGGGTTCCGGCACGTCGACCACTATCCTGGCCGCCTCCGAACGGGAAGCCCCAAGACGGCTCCCCGACGAAACGGCTTCAGCCAGATCCGACTCGAGCCCTGGCCGGCCGGCAAGGTCGAGGGCGCGGCGGTGAGCCGGGTTGCCCTCGTCGAATTGATACTCGGTGGCGGCGCGCAAAAGGTTTCCGTCGAATACCGAGCGTATGAGTCCTTCGCGGTCCCTGCCCCGTGCTGCCATTAACGCGTAAAAACCATGATCGTCGAGGCCGTACAGCTCGCCGGGTTCGAGCGATCCATCCGAGAGAGAGCCGATCACTGCTTTTTTTATCATCGCGGTGGCAGCGCGGACCGATTTATGCCAATAGACCGCCTTGTACATCTGGTATTTGGAGAATAACACGGCTTCGACGGCCATCACACCGCGTTCCGCGATGCCGGGGCGTCCGGATGCGTCGAGCCCGAGGTGCTGAAGGGTAAAATCCACATCCTGGAGACCGTAGGGTACCCCGCAGGACCAGGCGTCCCGGTTCAGGTAATCGAGCTTGTCCGGATCGAGCACTCCCGAAAGCAACGAGCGGAACAACGCGAGCGCCTCGACGGAGGATGGATCCGGCGCGTCTAAGTCCTTGTCGACTATCGCCGCTACGAACTCGGGGTTTGCGCCGGCTGCTTCAACCTCGGCGCGCATCGGACCGCGGACGACATCGGCGGTCAGGCTCTCGTGTTCCCTGAGCGGCAGTTCCTTGAGCGAATGGGCGTACGGGAAATGACCGAGGTCATGGCACAAGGCTGCCACGAGGAAGCCCGCCGCCATTGAAGCGTCGACGAAGGGCAGCTCCGACCTCGAGTCGATGGCGCCGAGCACGCGTTTGGCCATCTCGAAAACGCCAATCGAGTGGGCGCGGCGCGTATGGGTGGCTCCAGGGTACACCAGGTGGGCCGGGCCGAGCTGGAGGATGCGGGATAGCTTTACGAAGGCGGGACTCGAGACAAGTCCGGCAAAGCTCGCGGGCAGCATCACATTCCGCCATAACGGATCGCGTATCGGCTCGTCGAAGGACAGACCCGTCCTGCTCCAGATATCACGCATTGAAACCTCCGTGGGTCTGCTGGATACTAGCGCTACCCAGACTCGAGCGCTACTATACCATGATGATGCGACTCAGGGCACGCTTACGAATGGCTTGTATCACGCTTCTCGCTGCCGTATCGATTGCCTTGATTGCCGTTTCCTGCACCCGGCCGTCACGGGCGAGCGGGAGTCAAGCCGGAAACGGCGGAGAACCCGCGGGCCTTGCCGATCACGCGGCCACGCCAGGAGTCGCCTCCGAGCCGTCCGGACC
Organism: uncultured Treponemataceae bacterium; assembly: GCA_964552925.1. Classification (GTDB taxonomy): domain Bacteria; phylum Spirochaetota; class Spirochaetia; order Treponematales; family UBA12059; genus SZUA-370. Next base: position 7,922 of record CAZKJA010000064.1, on the reverse strand, counting down.
GGTCGAGATGCAGCCGAATGGAGGCACGCCTTCTCCGGCTGCGGCAAAGGCAGGAAGCGCAAAAACACCCGCCCAGAATCCACGCCCGAGGGTAGCCGAGTCCCTTGCCGGGCACGACCGCCACCTTGCATACCGCCCATTCGACGCGGTGGAGCCATCCGATTTCGAGCTCGGCATCCTTGCTGTCGACCACGCCGACCCCGCGGTCACGGCGATCCTGGCGCTTATCGAAGAAGGAATACTCGCGGGTACCCTCCCCGACAGCTTGTTTGCCTCGGATGCCGCGAGGGTTGCGTCTTTGTTCCTTGCGGATGGCTTCGAGGCGATGCCCAAAGCGAGCTCGGTGCGTTTCGCGATGCCCCAGACCCAGCCCGGCGGCACCGTCGCGGTACCGGTACGCATAATCGTGGCGGACGGACCGGCACAGCGTCAGACCTTGACGGCGTCAGCCCTCGGCTTGGTGATCCTCGCGCCCGCCGAGGAGGCGACCCTGCTCGTGGAGCACCTCGAGCTCGACCTGCCTTCCTTGGGGGAAACCGCCGTCAGGATCACCGCGTGGGATCCATACTCGCGCCTGCCATCACCCTGAACTCCATGATTCACATCCCCGGATGCGGCAAAAACATCGATCAAGATATTGAATAGCTCCAGGATACGAGTCACAATCTATAATGAGGATCAGGCACCATGGCTATACCCGTCAAGAACATAGAACGCGAGTTCCTCCTGTCCACCGCGCTCCGGGAGCGGGCCCAGGTGCTTTGCATAACCGAAGCGGGCGAATGGATGGTCAGGATGGCATCGATCAGCCCGACAATAATAGGTTTCAGCCATGACATCCCGCTGAAACTTCTGCGCAAGGGGGCATCCTGCGAGTTCCGGTATACAATCCGTGACCAGACGATAGCCTTCCGGTCGACGATGATGGAACCCGGGGAAAAGCGGTTCGGCGTATCGTTGCCCGAAAAACTGTACAAGAACCTCAGCAGGAAGTTCGTCCGTCTCGCTCCTCCAAAGGATCTGACTGCCTCGTTCACGTTCGCCGGCGAGCGCTACGACCTTAAATTTCCACCAAGCGCGGCCTTCGTGCCGACGAGCGAACCAGAGCCCTCAGCCGATTTCGACTCGAGCGATCTCCGCGGTCTGATGGGCGAATTCGAGGACAAGGCTCTTGAGATCGCCAGCGAGCGCGGCATCGTGATGTTCAAGGATCGGCTGCCGGAGAGTGTGGAGGAACGCCTTGTCGCATCGAGCGGACGCTGCTTCTACCTGCCTACAGCGACGAGCGGCATACCCCGCAGCGATCCTTTCGCGGCCCGCACGATCCTTACGCGCGACGATTTCCTTGCCTACTTCGTGGAATCCGGACTTGAACCGGACTTTGCGGAGGACGAGGTCGTAAGGCTGGAACGTTCGAGGCGGAACGAGGGAATCCTGTCCGAACTCATCGTACCCATACTTTTCCAGGATTACGCCATCGGCTACGCGGTAATAGTGAACAAGCAAGCAGGCAAACCGCCCATGGATCTCGCGGCCGTCGAGAGATTCTCGGCTTTCGCCAGGGTGTTCTCCTGGTCGCTCAAGTTGCACGGATACTTCAAGGACGCGCCGAAACTGGACGAACGATACCAGACGCAGGTCGTCGACGTATCGGTCGGCGGGCTCCTGTTCGCTTGCGACGACCAGCGGCTCATGCAGGCGCTCAGGGAAGGCACGCAGGTAGGGGTACGTCTCGATGCCAGGCGCCGGGCGATCGAGGCCGCGGGCGTGATCAGGAGGCACCACGCCGGGACGGGCGAGGCGTTCTTCGGCATCGAGTTCAACGTGATGGCTCCCGAGGACTTCAGGTTCCTTTTCGAATACCTTTACGGCCGACCCTTCACCGACGAGGAATCGTCTTCGGTAGAAGGCATCCGCATCCAGAGTCCATGAACAGGACTGGACCCGGACCGGCTGTCACGCTATCGCGTGAATCTTCTGCGGAAACTGCTTGAGCATCGCGACCGCGTTCCTGGAATCATTGAACACGAAGCCGCCATCCCAATACTCGAGCGCCGCGAAGAGCGCATTGCCTCCGTCGTTGTCGTCGCTTTTTTGCGTGCGGAACGACACGTAGTCGGACAGTCTCTCGAAGTCCTGGACAGAGAGTATCTCGAGCCGCTTCCTGTTGAAATCGTTCCACTTTTCCAGGTCCTTGAAGCCCTGGCCCTCATCCTCGACGATGAGATGCGCGTGCGTCGAGTCGAACGAGTACCAGACGCGGGTCTTCTTCTCGGACTTGCAATCGTTGCCGTGCTTCACCGCGTTCTTTATAACCTCGCTGATCTGCTGCTCGAGGAGGTTGATTTCCTTTATTTCCAAAGGCGCGGACTGGACAACCAATAAGGTGAAATACCGAATCTGCCTGTAATCGGAGGGGAACTCCTTGTAGAGCATGCCGGTCTTGTCGAAAAGCGGACTATTCTGGTCCACCCGTATCGTCTTGATTTCGCTCAGGTAGGTTGGATCGTTCATCGATTACCTCTCTTAGTCTTCCATCTGGAGGATGGCTTCCTCGATGCTGTTCGTTATCGGGAAGTACCCCATCAATTTTGTCAATTCGATCACTTTCTTGACGGATCCATGGATGTTCGTGATGATAAGCCGCAGGTTCATTTTCTTTATTGTCGAGCAGATATAGATGAGCGCGCCGATGCCGCTCGAATCGATATAGTCAACGTTTTCCAGGTTTATGATAAAGCGCCGGACCCTCTTCTCGAGCATCTTCATCACGAGTTCCTTGAGCTTGTACGAGTTGTACAAATCCATCTCGCCGTTCACATCGATTATATAATTAAAACCATTTTTCCGGATCTTGAGCTCCATGTACCAGCCCCTTTCACCTATAACTTCATCTTGAAAATGAGGACAGTCTGGTCGTCATGCTGACGGGCGCCACCGACAAACGAGACAAGCCCGGCCTGGATCCTGGCCGCGATCTCCCTGGGAGCGAGGTCCCGGTGCTTGATTATAACCTGCCCGAGGCTCTTCCGTCCGAACTGCTTGCCGTGGGCGTTCATTGCCTCGACGATGCCGTCGGTGTATAGCACCGCGATATCGCCGTCGTTCAGGCGCAGCGTCTTGCGCTGGTACACATTCTTCCTCTCGACGCCGATGGGGACGCTCTTGATATCGACGGTCTCGATCGTGCCGGTCGCCCGCCTGTACACGAGGAGAGGCTGATGGGACGCGTTCGAGTATTCGAGTTCGCCGGTCGGGATATGGATCGACACCAATCCGAGGGTCGCATAGTGATCCAGGTCGACCTTTCCGGTTATGCCGCGGTTGACCCAGTCGAGCACCGTAGCGATATCCTTGTCAGTATTAGTCACGAGGTGGAGGATTGAACGGATCATCACCATGACGAGAGCCGCCGAAACGCCCTTGCCGGCCACGTCTCCGATGATCCCGACGAGCCTGTCCTCGCGCGACTGGATCACGTCGTAGTAGTCCCCGGACACGCCGCGGGCCGGAGCGGTGAAGGCGCCTACTCCCAGGGTCGGGAATTGAGGCAGGCTCTTCGGGATGATTGTCCGTTGGATCTCCGCCGCGATGCCCGCCGATTTTTCTATACCGCTCTTCTCGTTGGCCGCGAGAAACGAGAAGAAATTGCTGACGAACAGAGTGCCGAAATTTCCGAGGAGCTTGCAGCGGTCGAAGTCCGCCTCGCTGAAATGCGCGCCAGGCCGGCTCTTGGCCATCGCCACGACGCCAATTATCTTGTCTTCGACCATCAGGGGCACGGCCATGAAGGACGAAAGCCGCAGAAATTCTTCGTCCCCGTTGGGGGGGAAGCGCCCGTCGGCCGCAGCGTCGGGCACGAAGATGTTCTTTCCGGTCTTGGCCACCTCGCCGAGCACCGTCTCGCCGAGCCGGAACTGGGCGTGTTTCATGTACGACTCAACCCGGTTGGCTTTCCTGGGCAGGTTTTCAGGCAAGGGAAAAGGTGGAGGGAATACCCCCGCGTACGCCTTGGCGACTATGATATCATCGAACTCATCGACCAGGTAGATCGAGCCGCCGGTAGCTCCCGTCTCCCCCATTATCACGTCGTTCATGCTACGAAGGACATCGTCGATGCTGAAACTGCCTTTGAGCACAGTCCCCACGCGCAGGGACAGGTTGTACAATGAGTCTATCGACTCCTCATAATAGGAAATGGCCGACATGGCAGCCTTGTCATGGATGTCCAGTCCCGACAGCCCCGCGAAGAATAGCCAGACATAGGATGCCGGGACGATGAACCTGGAAAAAACAAGGTCGTCGTACCCGAGCGCAAGGGCCAGGCCCGCGTACGTCAGCAAGACGATCCCGGCCGGCAACCACACGCCGGAAGCCAGACTCCGCGCAGGACCATCCCTGGTCGCGGAATTCGCCGCGCCGCCGGCGAGTATCAAGGCGGCATCGGCCACGAGGATAGCCCCGAAAACCCATGCGGGCAATCCTGAGCCGAATCCCAAAAGCATACGGGCCACAAACACCGCGAGAGTCGCCGCGTTGACGGTAAGAGAAAGCACGAGAGCCGCCATCGTCCGCTTGCAAGGAGACAAAAAAAGCACCAGGACAAAGCTGAAATAGAAAACATCGGAGGCAAACAGCAAGCCGGGAACGGGTAGTATCGCGTGCACTATGTCCCGTATCGACAGGATCGCCAGAGCCGCGATATACGCGCCGGCCTGCCCTTCGGCGTCTTTCCGGCGTAAGGCGAAGAATACCGAAGAGGCGCAGAGCAGGACGAGGAGTTTTGCAATTACAGGGGATTCGACAACCTGAAAGAAATGATTCATTGTCATGGGTATCCCTTGAGGGTTTGATTACACCGGAAGGACACGGGCACGCCCACTCCCGCTTAATGCCAAGTGTAGCATGGTTAAAAAAATAACGTCAAGTAAAAAGGCCGTTAACGTCCGGATGCGACCCGGCTTCCAGATAGCCTGCCTATCGGATATACTCCCGTTCAAGCTAAAACACTGGCAGGGCGGCGTAGTATGTACTGCTGTATCACCATCGATTACCTCTCACAACTGGAACGGTCGGGAGTCCATGAAGCCGGCGCGTTCATCGATGAGCTCAAAGGCATCGCGACGGCTTTTGACGCCGTCGTAGGTCCGAGAAGAAGCCCGCTGATACTCGAATTGAAGCTTGGAGGTACGTTCGACGGCATCCAGGCGGTGGAACTGCTAAGGCGCGTCGCGGCGTCGATCGACGCCAACAAACAGCATCTCCGAGGTGTAAGCGTAGTCGTTCATGACGCCGCGTCCGCGGATGAAGCCCTCGAGCACGCGTCCTCCATGCAACGTTCGTACACTACCGAGTATTCCTTCATCTTCAGTCCGCAGGCTTTGTCGAAGCTGGGCGATTATTTTTCCTTCAGCGGAACTGGATGGGTCGAACCCGGCTATGCGACCGCCCTCTCCGATGCCGATGCCGCAAAATTGTTCGAACGCCCCCGGCTGGCGGCCACGATCGCCCGTGCCATCGCAAGCTCCGAACGCCGCGGTCCCCGTCTTATCCACCTTGATTCAGGTCCGGGGGTCAGATCCATCGATACTATGGCTTCGTCCCTGCGTGATCCATCGGCACCGCTTCTGCTCCTGACAGGCACCAAAACGCGGTCCTTGCCATTCTCGCCGCTCGTGGAAACCATCTCAGCCATGCTCGGGGAGAACGAGCCGGATTTGGACCCCGCCAAGGAACCGGCCTTCAGGTTCGTGTCGGCTTCCTCGTTCGCGGGCATAGCCCCCGATTCCGTATACAAGGGAAGCGCGGCGTACATGAACCGTTGGCTCGATAAGTTCGGCGACTCCGGCGGCCGCGTCATCTGCGACGATCCCGGGTTGTTCTCGCAGGAAGCCATCGATATCATCGGCCGGCGCCTCGCGGAAGAGCGGGGCATCGAGCGCTATATATCGATCGCCGACGGGCCTCTCCTGGACAGGTGGACGGGACCGTGGGCCGCGCGCGTGACCGCGGGGCTGGCGGATTCCGATGACAAGCCGGCTACTATAGTCTCCGCGCTTGGAAACTCGGACGGTCCTGCCCGCAAAGTACTGGAAAAGCGCTTCGAACTGATCTCGGAAGGCGCGGGGACAAAAATTGCGCGCCAACGCGCGGTCCATCCGGGAAGGAATCCATCGCCGGTGCTAAGGATATTGCCGCTGGAGGCGGCCCTGTACCTGCACGCCCTCTCGGTCTCCGGGAATGAATTGTCTCCGGCCGAATTTTCCTGCTTCATCGAAGGGCTTGGACTGCACCCGTTGGGGGAAGAGCTGCTGCTCGGCCTGCTCAAACGCTCCGGACTCGTGGAACCCGGGGATTCGCGATTGCCGATAAGCAATTTCGGCACCGAGGACGCCGTCGCTATGCTCGGGCCCGAAGCGGTGACGCTCGTGGAGGAACGGCTTTCGTCCTTCCTCGTCGGCTTGTACAGGAAGGGCAGGATAAGGCCCAGCCTTGGCTTCCTCAGGAAGGTCGGCGAGCATCCCGACGACGAACGCTTGCTGTACGACTGCCTGTTCGAGGATATCCTGCGGCCAGACCGCTCGCAGTCGATCGACCCCGGATTCCTGTCCCCTTCGTCGGGTTGCGTCCATCGTTTCTGGACAGCGATGATGGCGCGGGACCGGCAGGCTTGCGAGACCGCGGCCGCCTCGGCCGAGGAGAGGATCTCCGGCACACGGGGCCCCGCTGTGCGCGCTCTCGTGAAGGCGGAGTTCGCGTACGCGATCGGCGACGCGGAACGATCCTCCAAAGGCGCCCGCGAGGCGCTCCTTGCCTTGGGCAAAGGCGCGCCGCCGAAACTCGAGGCCAGGTCCCAGCGGATGATGGGTCTGGCGGCGCTCGCGATGGGCAAGCACACGGAAGCTTCCGATTACCTGACGAACGCGCAGGAGTTGTCCGAAAGCGCCGGGGACGAGTACGAGCGGATGATGGCGGCGTACGCCAAGGCCGTTGTGGAATTCCTGTGGGGCGCCTTGGGCAAATCATCGAAATCGCTCGATTGCGCCGACGAATCGGCTTCCAGACTATTCAGGGTCGATATGAGTGCCGCGATAACGGCCATGCGCGGCAGGATAGAGCTGGAACTGGGATCGTACGAGGAAGCCGCGCATCGTTTCGCCGCCTTGGCCGAAGCCGCCACGGAATATGGGCTACCCGAGGCACGGAGGCGCGCGTCGATCTGGCGCGGCAGGGCATTGGCGTACGCGGGAGACTTCGAAGATGCGGCACGAGCGCTTGAACGTGAAACCGGCCTCGGTGACTCTGCCGATGACGCCGGGGCAATCGTTTCCGGTGTCGAAACAGACCAGGAAGCGATGATTTTCAGAGGCGAGCTGGAAATACTCCGTGGACGCCCCCACGATGCCCGAAGCTGGCTGGAAACCCCGGCCGAGCCAATGGTACGCCCTTTCAGGCCTCCCGATTCCTTCGAATGGTCGAGCCTCTTCTCCGAGATCGAAGGGCGCTCCATCGGTTTCGATTCCGCCGACGCTCCCCTGGCGGAGTTCCGCACGGCATTGTCGCTGTTCGCGCGGGGACTCGACGAAAGGGATCCGGCCTGCGCCGTCGAGCTCCATGCGTTGACGCGCGCCGAACACTCCTCGAAGATCAACCCGGGCATGGGAACGTACAGCTTCTTCTGCTACCTTCTCGAGGAACGCCTATCCGAACCGCCGGTCGACAAGCAGACGGTCCTCTCGCGGGCATTCAAGACTTTGCAGCAACGGGCAGGCCGGATGGAAGACAGAGCCCAACGCGGCCTGTACATGGAGAACAACGCCTGGAACAAGCGCCTCCTGGAAGCGGCGCGGACCCACAAGTTCATATGAACGGCGCTACGACGCACCTGGACGCGGCATGCTACCATGCCGCCCCCGGCTTCA
>CAZKJA010000063.1:9525-13947 GCA_964552925.1 uncultured Treponemataceae bacterium | reverse complement strand
CTGGCCCTGCCCGAGGCCGCCCGCCGCGCGGCCAGGCGCCTCGCCGCATCGGGCAAGCCGGGGAACCTGCCATCCGGCTGCGTCGACGTCGACGAGTTCGACGGCGAACTCCTGGGAGCGGGCTGCGGCGAAGACAACGAACTGTGCCGGGAGATAGTCGACGACTTCGCGCGCTACATAGGCATAGGATTGTACAACATCTTCCAGATTCTCAACCCAAGGCTCGTCGTCCTGGGGGGCGGGTTGCTCAACCTGCCCGGGCGCTTCTTCGAAGGCGCGGTGCGGACCTGCAACGAGCTGGCCGGGGACATGATGCTTGAGCGCATGGAGATACGGAAGGGCAGCCTCGGCAGCCGCGCCGGCATACTCGGGGCGGCGTCCCTGTTCGAGCCGTGAGCGGCCAGGCTTCCGGGCGCGCCACCGGAAGGCCGGCGGGCCGCAGGGACATTGACGCCATCGTCTGCGCAGCGGTGCTGAAGGCGGGCAGCCGCAGGGTCGCGGACTTGGCAATCGATCTCGGCGTATCGGAGGTGACGGTCCGCAAATCCCTTGACGCCCTGGAGCGCCGCGGGCTCGTCCGCCGCTTCCACGGCGAGGCGCGGGCGTACGACGGCGACGCGATACCATTCCGCATGGGGCTGTACTTCGAGCAGAAGCGCCGCATCGCCGAGATCGCCGCGTCCTTCGTGTCCCCTGGCGATACTGTACTCATCGAGGCGGGTTCGGCCGCCGCCTTCCTCGCCGAACGGCTCAAGGACCGGCGCGACCTCACCGTCGTGACGACGAACCTGTTCATCGCGCGGGTATTCCGGGGCACGAAGGTCCGCGTGGTGCTGACAGGCGGCGCGTACCAGGAGGAGAGCGAGAGCCTCGTCGGACCCATGGCGATAGCGGCCCTGGCGGGCTTGAACTTCTCGAAGGCCTTCGTCGGGGTGTCAGGCTACCTGCCGGGGTCGGGCTTTTCCCTGAACGACTTCGCCAGGGCAGAAGTCACGAGGGCCGTCCTGGCCCGGGGCGCGGAGAACTGGATCCTCACCGATTCCTCGAAGTTCGGACGCGCCCACGCGGCCGCGGTCTGCGCCGACCTGTCGCTGCTCCGGGCTGTCGTCACCGACCCGGGGATTCCCGCCGCCGACCGTGCGGCGCTCGAGGCAGCCGGGGTAAGCGTCATAGTAGAGCCCGGCCCCGCGCCATGACTTTCAGGCCCTGAGTTCCCTCGCCAGCGCGGACAGCCAGGCGCGGTTGTCCGCGCTCGTGTAGCTCATGCGGCCTCCCATCCTGCTGAAGGTCTTGTTGAAGCGCAGGTAGTACGCGGGGTCGTCCTGCGGCGGTTCGCCTGAGCGGGTCCAGTCCCAGCTCGAGCGCGCAAGATCGACGACGTGGATCGAGAAGTCATCGAGGCTCCTGCCCGCCGGCAACGCGACGTTGCGGGCCATCGATAGCGCCTTCTCGAATATCATGGGCGACATGACCGCCGACCCGAGCGACAGGTAGACGCCTCCCTCCAGCCGGGACACCGAATCGACGAACGACAGGAAGTCCCGCTCGGCCGTCCTGCCGATGGGGGCGCCCCGGTTCGCGGGATGCGTGTAGATTATGTCGTGGCCGAACATCGGGTGGCAGGTAAAGGGAATCCCCGCACCGTGCGCCGCCGCCGCCAGGCTGAATTTCTTCCATGGATGCGGGATGCTCATGAAACCCCCGTCGCGGATCGCCCTTTCGCTCGCGGCTCGCTCGAGAGCCAGGCCGAGCGCGCGCAGGTCGGCCGCGGCCGCGGCCTTGCCAAGAGCGGCCTCGTCGGCCTCCGGCCCGGCGCCCGCGCGTATCGCCTCGAACAGTTGCTGGCCAGCGGGGAATCCCAAGCCGTCGTCGAGCACCATGCTTCCTATCGCCTCGCCGTAACCCAGGCCCCTGAAGGCGCCGATGGCCAGGGCCAGGTTGAGGTACCTGCCCGTCTCTTCCCATATGCCGAACTGCCCCTCGGCCACGTAGTGCCTGACGTCCTCGCCCGTATGCCCCTGGAAGGCGAATTCCCAATCGTGGATGATGCCCGCGCCGTTGGTGGCGAAGTGCGTGACGAAGCCGCCGCGCATCAAGCGTATCATAGTCGCCGACAGCCCGTTCTTTATCGAGTGGGCTCCGAACGCGAGCATGACCGGCGCGCCGCGCTGCCTGGCTAGCCGTATATCTTCCGCAGCGATCGCGACGTCCTCTGCCGCCTCGGGCGGGAGGGTCGCGGCGTAGCGATCGATGTCCACCACGTCGCGTTCTATGTCCAGCTTGTTGACTCGCCCGGAGAGCGGAAGCGTCCTGATCGAGTCGCGGTCGAAGAGTCTGTTCATCGGTTCTGTTCCTTCCATAACCCGAGCGCCGCCCGGAGTTCTTCTGGCGATGCGGTACCCGTAGTGCCCAGCTTTCGCACCGTGACCGACGCCGCCAGCGTGCCGACGAGCGCCGCTTCCAGGCCCGAGGCGCCGCTCGCCAGCGCCAGGACGGCTCCCGCGGTGAACGAGTCGCCGGCGCCTGTCGGGTCGACCGGGCCTTGTACCCGGACAGCGGGCACGAAGGCGGCTCCCGTTCCGGTATCGCTCTTGACCCAAACGCCTCTCTCGCCAGCCGTCACGAAAACCCTCGAGCCCGATGACTCGTCGAGCCTGCCCAACGCGGCAATCACGTCCGCATCGGGCAGTACGGCGCCGGGCTCGGGGTCGTGTATCCCGAGGAGTTCGAACTGGTTCATCTTCCGCACGAAACCAGTGAATTTTTCGATGCGCCGGCGGGAATCGGCCCAGCGAAGGGGTCGCTCCACGGCGTACGTGAGTTCCGACAGGAACGTATACATCCCTGGCGTGAATACGCCGTAGCCTTCATCCTCGACCTGGTCCATCGCCACGATCACGTCGACGCCGCCGAATAGCCGACGAACCGACGCCATAAGAGTGCGTTCCAGGTCGGCGCTGGTCGGCAGCCTGTTCTTGAGGTCGTAGCGGCTGTGTTCGCCGTCCAGGCCCGGACGGTCAAGGTCCCTGGGCTTCAGGTAAACGGGCGTCCGCCTTCCCGCAACAGCGTCGGTGTGCAGGTGCGCGAGTTCGACGCCGATCGAGCGGAGGTCGGCGCGAAGTTCGTATCCCGCGCCGTCGTCGCCTGTGAAGCCAACCGCCGCGATCGAACCCGGCTTGCTTGGCGTCCCCGGCGTGGTATCCACTGGAAGCCCCGCCAAGGGCGACGCCGGAGCCAAGGCCATAAGCGCGGCCAGATTGTTCGCGACGGTTCCCGCGGCGCCCGGGGCGTGCCTCGAACCGACTACCTGGTGCGCGGTCTTCCCGGTTTCCAGCGATGGTTCGGCGAGGCGCGGATCGACGTCGAGGTACTTGTCAAGAAAAAAGTCGCCTACCACCGCCACACGCAAGCCCTGGAAACTGGCCAGAAGTTCGTCGAGTCGCCGCTGATGGAAATTCTCCAGCGGGCCGTTGTTGAGCCTGGATGCGTCCGCGTCGCCCGCGGTCTTGCTCATCGGGAAGGCTCCGTACGCTTCCCCTCCCAGATGTAGTCGAGCAAAGCCCCGGCATCGGCGTAGTCGGGCACTATGATGTCCGCGCCGGCGCCTATAAGGCGTTCGCGCTTCCATGGGTCGCTTTTGCCGGAGCGGCCGGCCTCGTCCGAGGCGACGCCGACGGCAAACCCGCCGGCTGCCTTGCAGTCGGTGATCTCGACATAGCCATCGCCGAAGGCGAGCAGGCTCCCGCCGTCCACGTGGTTCTCCTCGAGGATGCGCCGGATTACCATCTCCTTGGAGAAGGCCAGGTGGTCGCGCTGGGCGCCGTAGACCCGTCCAGGCGCGAAGTCCTCCACGCCGAGCAGTTTCGCCTCCTCGATGACGTATTCCTCGTCGGTTCCCGATGCTATGTAGATTGCCGCGCCGCGTTCGCGGAGGGCTTCAAGGAGTTCGAGCGAACCGGGAACGACCAGATCCCGCGGCGACAAGGTTCCGTCCGCAAGACCCGCCCTCCTGCCCGCGATGCGCGCGAGGAGGAGACAATGGTACCGTTCCTTGTACTCTTGCGGATCCGCGGGCTTGCCGCCGCGCGCGCGCACCTCGTCGGCGAGCCGCATCATCTGGTAGATGGTCTGTTTGCCGGTCAGCTTCGTGATGAAGTCGGTCACGAGCGCGCGTATCGATGCCGGCGTCTCGGCCTTGAGAGCGTACCCGCCCAGTATGTCGCACATCATCGGCACCATTATGTCCATCCATCCCTCGCGGACCAGGCTAAGAGTGCCGTCGAAGTCGAACAGGACGTGTTCCGGCGCTCGTCCGGGGCGGCCGGTGCGGATCAGCTCGATGCCGGTACCCGTCAGGAACGAGGTTTTGCCCGGGGCTGTCGATATCGGCGCGAAATCACGCTCGGCCATGAGGTCCTCCAT